>WRNQ01000136.1 GCA_009776565.1 Synergistaceae bacterium
CAGCCTGCCCCGCCATATTGAAGATGCGGCTGGCGGCAACCATCCCTTCAGCGTCAGCAGCAGCCTTGAAGTTGGGGTACATAGTTTGGTATTCATATGTCTCACCGTTAAATGCAGCCTGCAGGTTGTCTGCTGTTGTTCCCACATTCAGCACTCCGACAACCGGTCTCTTTGTCGCGCCCATGCTCTGTAGAATTTCCCATTCATCCGCCGCGTGTTTGGCTTCCGCATCTGATGTTGCGGCAAAAAGACGGGCGACAACAAAATTGCCTTCCGCTTTTGCCACTGCTGAAAACGCAATGTATGACGCTGAAGCGTTTGTTTCTCCCTGTACTGAAGCGTAGAGGTTGAAATATGTCTCGTTATACATCACAAATATTTCACCACCAGCGCCGCAGATAGGGCATCTGCCCGGGCGCCCAGTAACAATCTCTCCACAAACCGGGCAGCGGTAAATCGTGCCATAGGTCGCTTCTATGTAACTATAATTTGCTAGATTTGCCAGCACATCCGCATAATTACCGGCATGTACCTTTTCAGCCTGCCCGGCAAGATTAAAGATACGCTCGGCGCCCGCTTGGTTTTCAGCCTGAGCAGTCGCTAAAAAGCCGGGATACATCGTCTGGTATTCATATGTCTCTCCGCCAAAAGCAGCTTGCAAGTTATCCGCCGTTGTTCCCACTGCTGGCGCAGCAGCAACAGGCCGATTTTTTGCGCCCATGCTCACGAGAATATTCCACTCATCTTCCGCATGCTTTGCTTCCGCTTCTGAAGTAGCCACGAATAGCCGGCCTATCACAGGATAGCCTTCTTCAATGGCCTTCTCCGCAAAAGCCGTGTACGCCGCCGTGGCGTTGGTTTCCCCTTGAACCGCCGCATAGAGGTTGTCATATGTTGCAAGGCTTGCAGCCTCTACGGCGACGGGCGCCAACAACACTGTGAACATCGTCGTTAGAATTGCAAATATTGTGACGAATGGCAGAAATTTATTTTTCAGATTCTTCATATGTTTTTCCTCCAAAATATTTTTTTGCCTCTTTTATTCTGAAGTTGGGGTTCTCCGTTTTCAGCCGCTTTGCTGTCGTGCAATGTGGTTAAACGGCCTCTTTTACTCTGGAGTTGGGGTTCTCCGTTTTCAGCCTCTTTGATATCGTGCAAAGTGGTTAAACGGCTATTAAGCATTGTAAATTGTTTCTCTCACCCCCCTTAAAATAAATATGACAATCTATAGCCCCTGAAAACTCCGCCGATATCCGAGAGGATACCTATGCAAAATTAACACGGGCTATAAGGATTTTTTCTTTATCTATCTTGCTATCTCTATTTATCTGCGTCTATACTCTCTTTTTCACTCTATATACTTTTAATAATAATAACTATTATTAATTATATATGTTATATAAAACTTGTCAACTAAACATGACGACAAATTTTAAAACTACACAAAATAATTATATATTCTAATCAGCGATAAAATACCACCTCAAGTATGGATGTTCTTTTTTCACAGCCGAAAAAAGAACCAAAAAAGGCGCCGGGGGTTCCGATCCCCCCGGACCCCTAAACGGCCAGGGGCACGCCCCTGGACCCCAAAAACCGTGGGCTGACGGAGGGGATTGCAGCCTGCAGGATGAACATCCATACCGATTTGTGCCTTCCATGGCCATGCTTATATGGTTCATAGGGTTTTGTGACTTCCGAAGGAAGGCATGACCATAAGTATGAATGAGTTATGAGGTTAATTAAATAAGTTATGAGGCGGCGGGCGGCTGAGTCTGCTTCAAATGGGGCATTTAACTTGGCTCCAGACAAGAAATATGTTTACCAAAAGTACTGAATAGGGAATTAGATAAATTCCGAGCTAAAAGCTTCATACAACATATCCGAAAACAATATAGGAAATAAACATTGTTATATAGCAGTTTCTTGTCTTTATTCTATCTTAAGTGTCCAAAACGTTGAAAACTCGTTGAAAACTTGTCTAAACGCGTTCGCTGAACTGTAGCCAAACATATATGTACATGGTATAATAAAATCGAAAAAGAGCTTTCATGTCAATGCATGTAAATAGCAAATTTTCAACTGTCCTCAATTTGGAAAAAGTCCGCAAAATGGCGCATTGAGAGGGGGTAACTTCAAATAACAACCAACGAGGATAAAAAGAAAGATATAGCTATGGATACTTATGTAAATGTAGATGTAGATGTCGATGCAGATGCTGATACAGATGCTGATACAGATGCTGATGCTGATCCTAAAGTAGATGTAAAAGTGAACACAGATTCAGATACATATACAGATACAGATACAGATACATATTCAGATACATATTCAGATGCTAGTATAGACCTTGAAATGGATAAGGATGCAGATGCTGATACAGATGCTGGTGAAGAAAACTCTCTGCAAAATATTCGACATGAGCTTGATTCCTTGAAGCAAAAATGCGCAAGGCTCCAGAAAGAAAACGAGAATATTACTCAACTTTTCCAACAGGCTGCGTCTTTGCTGGATTCTAATGAAAAGGAAATAGAAATCCAGATACTATATAATCAACTGTTGCGTGATAACACCCCAGACGAGATATTATTAATGGATTTGGATTTAAAAATCCTCCTTTTTACATCGTCTGTAAAGAGGAGGTTCAATCGCGATGTGACCGGCGACCATCTGATGTCATTAATACTGGAAGGGTTCGGGGATGATTTTTACCATGAAGTAGAATTAACAATTCGCGATTTGTTCCGGAATTATAGAAATTCCGCTGGTGAGGCAGTTACCTCTTCACTTCAGGTTGAAACAAAACGCGAGCCAAAAATATTTTTCTCAGTCAATTTTTCTCTTGCTTTTGACAGAAATGGTGAACTCACCGGAATCGTTATGCTCGCACACGACAATACCGAAATGCACATCGCAAGTATGCGGGCAAACGCTGCGACTCAGGCTAAAAGTGTTTTTCTCGCCAATATGAGCCATGAAATACGAACGCCACTAAACGCCATCATTGGAATGACCAGTATTGGCAAATCCGCGTCGGAGATGAGCCGCAAGGATTATTGTTTTGTCAAAATTGAAGATGCTTCCAATCATCTGCTTGGCATAATAAACGATATTCTGGACATGTCAAAAATAGAGTCAGGAAAATTTGAACTCTCTTTTACAGAGTTTGATTTTGACTTACTGCTTCAAAGGGTTGTTAATATTGTCACATATCGTACAGAAGAGAAGAATCAGAAGCTTTCCGTATTGATTGACAAAGATATACCTAAGACTTTATATGGCGACGATCAGAGGTTAGCGCAAATCATAACAAACCTTTTAGGAAACGCGGTGAAATTCACCCCGGACGGCGGCTCGATAGGAGTAAGTACGGAATTATTGAATAAGTGCGGGGGTGTGAGTGAAGGCGATCCTTTGAGCGAAGACTATATTGATAATGAGCATGGAGGCGAGGACGCGCTTGAGGGCGAGGGCGAACATATGGGCGGAAGTGGAGGCGAGCCCAGGGATTCACATGTGAACAATGAATCTAATCTTTGTACAATTCTGGTCAGAGTGACAGATACCGGTATCGGGATCAGTCCCGAACAACAAACACGGCTGTTCTCATCATTTCAGCAAGCTGAAAGCAGCACAGCGCGTAAATTCGGCGGTTCCGGTCTGGGGCTGACCATATCAAAAAACATAGTAGAGATGATGGGCGGCCGCATTTGGGTGGAGTCCGAACTGGGCAAGGGATCTACGTTTGCTTTTACAACTACGCTCAAAAGGGTGGAGAGTAGAAGCGAGTTTATACCCGATTGGAGCGACATAAGTGTTTTGTTTGTTGACGACGATCCCACTGTGCTGGAGATATGCAGGGAAATCTTTGAGTTGTACGGAGCTCATTGCGATACGGCTTCGAGCGGCGAAGAGGCGCTACGTCTCAGGGAGACGAACGGCGCGTACAGTATATACTTTATTGACTACATTATGCCTCAGATCGACGGCTTAGAGCTGACTCGGCTTCTCAAGGAAAAGGACGCGGACATGAATTACGTTGTTATAATTTCCGGCGCTCACCGGGATGAATTTGAAAAGGAAGCAAAAAAAGTAGGCGTAAACAGAATCATAACCAAACCCATATTTCCTTCATATATTGTAGACGCGGTGAACAGTTTACTTGACATTGATCATCAGAGGATCGAAAAGGCGAAAGAAAAATTCACAGAGCAGTTCGACGGGCATCGAATCCTTCTTGCTGAAGATGTGGATATCAATCGCGAAATCGTTCTTTCGCTTTTAGAACCAACCCTGCTGAAAATAGACTGCGCGGAAAATGGCGCAGAAGCCGTACAAATGTTCATTGACTCACCTGACGCTTTCGACATGATCTTTATGGATGTGCAAATGCCCGAGATGGACGGATACGAAGCGACCCGGCAAATCCGCGCGCTTGACGATCCAAGAGCAAAAAACATCCCAATAATCGCGATGACCGCAAACGTATTCCGTGAGGATATTGAGAAGTGCCTTAATTCCGGCATGAACGGACATGTGGGAAAGCCGCTTGATTTTGGCGAAATCATATTTGCGCTTAGAAAATATTTATCCTAGAAAATATTTATCCTAATAAAATAAAGCGGGCTTTGCCCGCAACCTAACTCGGCTCGGCGAAGCGCGGTTCCCCTCGCCTCACGCGGACGCTGTCCGCGCACCGCGCTCTCGCGCGGCGATTAGCAACTTCCGGCT
>WRNQ01000137.1 GCA_009776565.1 Synergistaceae bacterium
GGTTTAAAACCCGCCCCTACAGCCTAACACGGGCGGCTCCACACACGCTCCCAGGTATAACCACGCGACGGGGCTGTCCTTCAATGAACGTTCCGGTTTTTCTTTATAAGGGCGGGTTTAAAACCCGCCCCACCCTGCAAGAAATTGCTTTGGCCTTGGTTTTTGGCTTTTGCCTTTGTCTTTGTCTTTGTCTTTTACTGTCAACTGTCAACTGTCAACTGTCTTTGTCTACTTCTTCGTAGCGCTCGAACTTAATGCCTGCTTCTTTATCTGCTGAACTACATCCTCTGTGATATCAATTCCTCCAACATAAACAGAAGCTTTTTCTAATATAATGGTAAGCCCTTTGTTCTTGGCTATCGTCCTAACAGCTAACTGAGCCTCCTGTATTATCGGCTCCATAATACGCTGCTCTTCTTTTGCAAGTTCCAGGCGCTTTTCTCGTATCTTCTGCGCCTTCCTGTTATCATCAGTTTCCAAATCTGCTGCATTGCGAGCTTCTTCTTCTTTTTTCTTACTTATTGTTTGAAGTTCCTTCATTGCGTCTTCAAATCTCGGATGTTTTGTAATAACCATCTGTGAGTCAATTACTCCGATTTTATCCCCTGCGCTGGCAGCAGCTGCTGCAAAAGCGTTGTCCGAAACAAGGAAAAGTAAACCTGCCAACAATACGACTATTAAAAATATTTTTTTAATCACTTAAAAACCCCCTTGAAATTCATATACTGAATAATTGTTTATTTTTTTGAATTTTAATTATTTCTGAAGCTCATCAATACGTTCATTAATTGACTCAAATTCGTCATTCACTTTTTGAAGCTGCGTATCGAGCTCTTTTCTGTCATTCGCAAGTTTTTCCATTCTTTTCAGAAGCCTGTCCAATTCCATTCTGTCAGCGGCGCTGCCTTTGGTTAACACGGATGGGTCATCCTTGGTTATGTCCCATATGTATACCAGGTCTCCCTTGCCCGAAGTCGCTGCCGAAAAATGGCCTAAAATAGCCATCCGGATTTCTTTTTCTTTTTCAATTAAATCCTTGCCTGTTTTTTCATCGAACCTGCTGAACCATATCATTCCATCACGTCTGCCGGATAGTTTGAAATTAAACAGTTTGTCATAGTCAGAGGCATTATAAATCTTTCTGCCAATGCGCATCCTGAAAAACTTGTCCATAGGAGCTAAATATATAGGGGATCCTATGACATTAATGTCTACGTGAAACGCGATGTTATCGTCAAGTTTTAAAGTTTTCAATAAATTATACTTGTAGCGTTCAAGCTCATCCTGAGTCCACATGTTTTTTTCGGCCTCAGACTGAATGAGCGCTTCAACGTATTCCGCCGCGTAATAAGTTATCCTCATCTCAATTCTCTGATCAACGGCTACGTAACTCTCAGAACGAGTCCACTGTTTCATAATCCTGTCTTCAATCCCCGCCGCAAAAGCTGAACTTGCCGCCAAACAAATTATACACAACGCCAATGCACATTTAATTCTCACTATAATACCTCCCAAATCAAGGACAAAAATTAAGCAAACATATATCGGATTTATTATACAATAAAATAACCGGAGGTCATAGAGTCTTCCAACTTTTAAAACCCCTGCCCAGCACTTCGGAAGCGTCGCATATTGAAACAAAAGCCTTTGGATCATTACTCCGGAGATAATCTTTAAGAAATGCAACTTGTCTCTGATCAAGCAAGGTCATAACAAGAAGACGATCCTGGCCTGTGAAAGCTCCCACCCCGCGCAACAACGTCGCTCCTCTGTTAAACGTATTTGTAATGTAGGAAGATACGGCTTCAGGGATGTCGGTGATGATGAAAAGCTGTTTCCGCTTATCAAACGAGTGCGAGGTATTATCAATGACAATCCCATATATATAAAGAGCTACAACTCCATAGATTGTTGAATGCAGGCCAACGATACCAAGAGACAATCCCAATATTATAAGATTTATTACCACTGAAAAACTTCCGATTTCAACGCCATATCGTTTACGTAACGCAACCGCTATTATGTCAGTGCCTCCTGTTGACCCTCCAACATGAAGCACAAAAGCGCCGCTTATTCCTTTTAATACTCCCGATATTACTGCGGCTAAAAAACGATCGTCAGGAAGCGTAATATTTATAGCGGAAAAAACTGGCAGTAAAAAAGAAAATAGTATAACATAATATGAACTAAATATAATAAAACGTTTTGACAAAAATTTCCAACCCCAGGCAAATAAAATAAGGTTTCCGAAAAAAATTACCCACGCCGGAGAAATACCAAACAAATAGTTTGTTAAAACGGCCAATCCGGAAACTCCTAAATCCGGAAACTTGTAAGGGATGGTAAAATAGGATACAGCAATTGCATTTATTATTAATCCAATGGTCATGGCGACAAAAATTTTCCATTCGCCGCACATGAACTTATAAAAATTAATAAAAGCGCGTAAAAAAAGCATGAAAATTCCTCCTATAGTTACAATATTTAAGAAAAGGGGTATTATTTTGATTATTCCTGTTTTTTTTGATAATACCATAGCTTTGATACGTAATTATAACGCTTTAAAAAAAAGCGGCAATACAGCCGTCTATCTCTCGGACGGCAGAGTGGTTTTCTCAATGCTTAGTCCGGCTACATTGCGAAAAAGATACAACAATTTATTTAATAATAGTGAAAGGGGAATTTGATTTGACGCCAAAAATACCGACGGAATATGGGGCGCAAAACATCCAGGTTTTAAAAGGGCTTGAAGCTGTAAGAAAACGTCCTTCCATGTATATTGGAGACACAACTACGCGAGGTCTCCATCATTTAGTTTACGAAGTTGTTGACAACTCCATTGATGAAGCGATAGGAGGGCATTGCTCAAGAATTTACGTAATAATTCATCAAGACGAAAGCATATCTGTTGAAGATAACGGGCGCGGTATACCAACCGAACCTCATCCTTCAAACGGGCGCCCCACTTCGGAAGTAGTTCTGACAGTTTTGCATGCAGGCGGAAAATTTGATGACGGAGCATATAAAGTCTCCGGCGGTCTGCATGGCGTGGGAGTATCGGTTGTAAACGCGTTGTCCGAATGGTTAGTGCTTACAGTATGGAGAGATGGACTCGAAAAAGTCCAAAGATTTGAGTATGGACTTCCGGTTACTGATATATCCGAAGGAACGAGCAGCAATAAACGCGGGACTTTAGTACATTATTGCGCGGACAAGACAATATTTGAGGAAGTAAGGCATTCAATCGACACTCTAAAAGCAAGGCTGCGCGAACTTGCTTTTTTAAACCCGGGCGTTAGCATAACAATAGAAGATATGCGAGTAAACGAAAAAAAAGAGTATTGTTTTGACGGGGGAATAAGGGCGTTCGTTCAATACCTCGATAAAGGCAAAACACCGTTGATAAATGAACCTGTAATAGTAACGGGAATAAAGGAAAATATATCTGTTGAAGTAGGTTTTCAATACAACGATTCATATCAAGAGAGGCTTTTTGCTTTCGCTAACCTGATACACACGATTGAAGGCGGAACTCACGTAACGGGGCTAAGGTCAGCAATGACAAGAGCTATTAACGAAAGCGCCCGCGTGCAGAAACTATTAAAGGAAAAAGACGAAAACCTCAGTGGGGACGACCTTAAAGAGGGCTTGACATGCGTAATTTCAGTAAAATTATCCAACCCGCAGTTTGAAGGTCAAACAAAAACCAAGTTAGGAAACAGCGAAGTAAAAGGAGCTGTGGATTCAATACTTTACGAAGGCTTGATGACATGGTTCGAGGATCATACGGAAGCCGTGAGACCCATTGTGGAAAAAGCGATACGAGCCCGTCAAGCGCGCGAGGCGGCAAAACGAGCGCGGGAACTTGTCAGAAAAGGGGCTATGACCGGGATGAGCCTTCCGGGGAAATTAGCCGACTGCTCAAATAAATCGCCGGAGAATACCGAGCTTTACATTGTGGAAGGAGAAAGTGCCGGAGGCAGCGCAAAGCAAGGCAGGGACAGGAATTTTCAGGCAGTACTGCCGTTGCGCGGTAAAATTTTGAATGTGGAAAAGGCCAGACTTGATAAAATGCTTGGCAGCAACGAGATAAGGATAATAATTCAGGCGCTTGGCTGCGGGATAGGAGACGATTTCGACTTAAAAAAACTGCGGTATCACAAGATAATTATCATGACAGACGCCGATATTGACGGAGCTCACATCAGCACCCTCCTGCTTACCTTTTTCTACAGGCACATGCCGGAACTGATATCAAACGGACACCTGTATCTTGCGCAACCGCCCCTTTATCTTGTGCAAAAAGGCAAGTCAAAGACATATTGTTATAACGAGAAACAATTGCGGGAGCAAATAGACGACTCGGACGATAAAAAAACTTCGATACAGCGCTACAAAGGGCTTGGAGAAATGAACCCCGCTCAGCTGTGGGAAACGACAATGGATCCGATTAATCGTTTTTTGAAGAGGATAGACGTTGATGACGACATAACAGCCGATGAGTATTTCACTATCCTCATGGGAGATAAGGTTGAGCCGAGGAGAGAGTTTATATCGTCGCACGCGCATGAGGTCCGAAACCTGGACGTGTAGAATTATTTGAGGACAATTAAGCCGACAATCCCATTAGTCGGTGAGTAATAATGTAAGAAGTAACACTGATGGTTTACACAATCTTTGAGCAGTAAT
>WRNQ01000138.1 GCA_009776565.1 Synergistaceae bacterium
GGGGGGACCCACTCTGGTCTTAATATCGGTACTATTTTCCATTCCGTTATCTGAGTAAAGCAAGAGGGCAATATTGTTTCAAAATCTCCTTCCAAATCTGTCTGGCACTCGAAAGTGAACATGGCTCCGCTTGGGTAAAAATCTATTTGCAGGATGTTTGGATATTCTGTTATTGAGCTGGCATAAGCCTCACTAAACGAGATAAAATAACCAAGAAGTAAAGTCAATTTTAACAAGAATTTCATTTTTATCACCCCTAATAAAAATATGCTCTATAATACCTTATAATTGAGTAATCGGAGGGAAAATATTTGCTTAAATGTGGAATAATTGGTTTACCGCTTTGTGGAAAGAGCACAATACTTAACGTAATTACAAGAGCCGGAGCGGAAGTNAAATCCTATGCAAGCGGAAAAACGGATCCGAACCGNGCGATTGTTAACGTTCCCGATAANCGTTTCGACAGGTTGGTCGAAATATNTGAACCAAAAAAAAGTACCCCTGCTTCTGTGGAGTTTGTTGATGTAGCGGGATTATCCAGGAATGCAAGNAAGGGCGNAGGTCTTGGTAACTCGTTCCTTGCGTTTGTTTCAGAGTCTCACGCTTTGCTTCATGTTATAAGAATGTTTGANAATGCGGATGTCATNCATCCGGAANATACAATTGATCCTGTCCGCGATTGGCAAATAGTTGAAATGGAACTCATATTCCGTGACCTTGGAGTAATNGAAAACAGACTTTCGAGACTTGCCGCTAAGAAAAAAAACAGTCCNGAAGAAAGTGNGGAGATTTCCCAACTGAACCGGCTTCAAGAATTTCTGTTGGAAGAACGNCCTCTCCGTGAGCTGGCTCTTNCNGAGGACGAAAAACATGCTCTTTCAGGNTACGCGTTTNTNACANTAAAACCTGAGCTTATAGTTCTCAATCTGGANGAATCTCAGGTATCTTTATCCGGGCAAGACGAGACTTACGTTAAAATGCTTNAGGATACTGCTTCATCNCGCGGNCTTGAGATAATAAAGATTTTTGGAAGAATGGAAATGGATATATCGGAGCTTTTGCCTGAAGAGCAGGTTGAATTTATGAATGAACTGGGACTNAAAGAGTCAGGCAGGGAACGTCTTATAAGTGAAGCATACAAATTGCTTGGGTTGATATCTTTTTTTACATGCGGAAAAGATGAAGTCAAAGCATGGACGCTGAATAATGGCAGTAACGCCCAATGTGCAGCGGGAACTATACATTCCGACTTTGCCCGCGGTTTTATCCGCGCGCAGGTAGTTCATTACGACGATTTCACAGCAAATGATAATTCTGTCTCAAGATGCAGAGACAAAGGAGTTTTGCGCCTTGAAGGCAAGGAATATATTGTTAAAGACGGAGATATGATTGAAATAAGGTTTAACGTTTAATTTATATAACGAGGGGGAAAACAAAGAAATGCAATTAGGACTTGATGAACTGATAACAATGCTTCTTGCCAGAATGGACGGCTTGAGCATGGAGGACGAAAATATTAAAAGCCGTTTCAATATAGTATCTCGCGTACTATACAAAAAAGGAATTCTTACGGATCAAGATATAATGGAATCGGTTAAGGATGAGCATAAAATACTGAAAGAAATAGGGCTGATAGAAAAAGAACCCGATCAGGCAAGCGTTGAGGCTATTGCTAATAGTATAACATTATGGTTAAAAGGCGATTCATACACAATACGCAAAAGCATGGAAGAATATGAGCGCAAATTACAGGAAGCTATGGCAAAACAACAACAAAAATCAATATTGGATGTAGCGCCTGCTGCAGCTCTTCAGCAACTTGACCGCATGAGCGGAAAACAAACCGGCGGTAAAAAAATAATATTCTAATAGCGCGAAGGAAAATGAATAAATTGATGAAGATAGCAAATATTTGGGCCTATATTGGTAAAAGGCCAATTTTAGTTGCAATTATGGACATAGTTTCAATTTTTATTGGCGCCTATCTGGGCTATGCTTTACGATTCACAATTTTTTTACCCGGTACATATTGGATTGATCTATTAGTAATAGGTTCAATATTTTCTTCTTCTTTAGTGTTAACTTTCATATTTCTTGGCGATTACAGGATACTTTGGGCTCAGAGTACGATTGAGGATTATACTGCATATGTCAGACACTATTCGTTGGGAGTTCTTATTTTTATCGTTGTTTTAGCTTCCACTTCTATTGCGTTTATTCCTCGTTCCAGCCTGGGCTTATTGGTGTTGGCCGGCTTGGTCTTTTGCGGGACTCTAAGAGTCTCGTGGAGGGTATTCGTACCGGAACGTTTGAATAAAATGACTGGCAAGAGGACAATAATCGTTGGCGCCGGAGAGGCCGGTACTTTATTGGCAAGGGATCTCAAGAGAAATCCAAGTGAATTAATGCCCATAGGATTTATTGATGATGCACCGGACAAAATCCGGCGTTCATTAGCCGGACTGCCGGTTTTAGGTACTTGTAACGAGTTGGCGGACGTTATCAGGGGAAATAATATAAGCGTCGTTCTCATAGCTATGCCGACAGCTTCGAGCAAACGCATCCGTGAGATTTTTGACATAACAGCTTCTCTCCGGGTATCCGTCAGATCGTTGCCCAGTTTACGGGAGCTGGCAGGGGGACATATTGCCGCCGGCAACCTCAGGGAAATTGAACTTGAAGACTTACTGGGCCGCGAAGCAGTGGACATAGACTCAGAAGGAATTTCCTCATTAATCAGCGGACGAACAGTTCTTATTACAGGCGCCGGAGGGTCGATTGGAAGCGAAATAGTAACTCAATTGCTCGACAAGAACCCCAAAACACTTCTTCTGCTTGGACACGGAGAGCAGTCCATATATAATCTGCTTGAAAAAATAAAAGGCAGTTCATATAATTCCGTCCCAGAACTTGTCCCTATAATAGCTGACGTGGCGGATACACTTGTTATGCCTGAAGTATTCGTAAAGTGGAATCCAAATATCATTTATCATGCAGCAGCTCATAAACATGTTCCCCTGATGCAAAGCAACCCGCTTGAATCTTTACGCGTAAATGCTTTTGGAACATATCAGCTTGCTATGTTAGCCGGAGAATTCAAAACAGAACGCATGGTCATGATTTCAACCGACAAAGCTGTGAATCCCACAAGTATCATGGGAGCTACAAAACGAATAGCGGAGCTTGTACTTAACGAGGTTCAGCAAGAGTTTCCCCAAACCGCGTTCATGGCTGTCCGCTTTGGCAACGTTCTTGGCAGCCGGGGCAGCGTCATACCGAAATTCAGAGAGCAAATAGCAAAGGGCGGCCCTATCACGATAACGCACCCTGATATGAAGCGCTATTTCATGTTGACCTCAGAAGCTGTGAGCCTTGTGCTCCAGGCAGGCGCTATAGGAAAAGGCGGAGAAGTTTTCGTACTTGATATGGGCGAACCTGTAAAGATTTCCGACATGGCGGATATTCTAATTCGTTTACAAGGTTACATTCCCAGGGAGGAAATTAAAATAGAGTATACAGGAATAAGAGATGGAGAAAAACTGTTTGAAGAATTATTCTACGACATGAAGCACGTTGATATTACATCTCACACTAAAATATTTTCATCCCGGCTCAACGTTTCAAAGGGCGTTTCAGAGCAGGTAAAACTTGCAATGCAACAGGGGGCTGACAACGTAGTTTCTTCTATAATTAAAATGGTCCCGGAATTTACAGAAAATTAAGGAGGATATTAAATGCGTTTAGTTTCATGCTTATTATTTACTTTTCTATTGATTGTAGTACTCTTCACGGCAGACGTTTCGAGTCCGGCAGAAGACAGCGGCGCTATAATTTCTGATCCGAATATGCAAGCCGCAACGGCAATCAACGCTTTTGCGATTGACTTATACAAGAAACTGGCGGCGGAAGACGGAAATATATTCTTCTCTCCTTACGGTATTTCATCGGCAATGGCAATGGTTTATGCAGGAGCAAGGGGCGATTCCGCTGCCGAAATGGCAAAAGTTCTGCATTTTACCGAATACAAAGCCGGAATACATAGCGCAATGAAGTCTTTACATGACCGAATCAGCGCCATTACAGGAGAAATTGGAGTTTTCAACGTGGCAAACCGGATTTGGCTTGACAACAGAGAAGGACTAATTCCGGATTACTCCACGTTTGTTGAAACAAATTACGGCGTTAACGTAGCGTCGGCAAATTTTTTTGACGCCTACGAGAAAACGCGCCTGGAAATTAACGAATGGGTGGCTCAATATACCCGTAATGCTATAAATGACCTCTTGCGGCCTGGCGAAGTGACAGCAATAACTAAGTTGATTTTAGTCAATGCAGTTTACTTCAGTTTCGCGTGGTTGGAGCCCTTTGATAAAAACTTGACGACAGAGGAGACGTTCCGCACAGAAAAGAATAAAGAACGCAACGTTATAATGATGCGAAGGATTGGAAATATTTATTACGGCGAAAATTTTGACGCGCAATGGATAAAAATTCCATACAGTATTCCGGGATTCTCCATGATTGTTTTTTTGCCGCGTGAAAACGAATCGTTCACTCAACTTGAGGAGCTCGAAAAGAAACTTGCCCC
>WRNQ01000139.1 GCA_009776565.1 Synergistaceae bacterium
AAAAGCAAAAGCAAAAAAATTTCTCACAGAGAAACAAAGAGGGAAAAGAGAGAGGAAAAGGAGAGGACAAAAGAGGGCGGGTAGTCCGCCAACCCGTACGATTATAAATACAGCCAGGATATAGAAGTACGAATTTGTATATTTTATCCTGCGTTGTTATTTAATGCAATAAAATAAGCGATGTGGAAAACGAAAACTTCCCGCATCGCTTTTGTCTTTCACTGACCACTGACCACTGATCACTGATCACTGACCACTGACCACTAATACGCTTCCTGAGCCGTTCTGGCTATGATTTCTTCCTGATGATATACGTCAAGGTCAACGAAATAGTCGCTGTATCCCGCCACGCGGACGAGCAGGTTACGATAGTTATCCGGGAATTTCTGAGCATCGCGCAATGTTTCGGTATCTACAACATTGAAC
This sequence comes from Synergistaceae bacterium, assembly GCA_009776565.1. The sequence continues at coordinate 427 of WRNQ01000139.1, forward strand.
TGAATATGATGCCCGCCCATTCTAAAATATGAACGAATCAATTGCGACAATTTTTCAAGCCCGGTTTCTCCGGCGAGCACTGACGGCAAAAACCTTTGGTTGAGCAAAGTGCCTCCGGATTTTTGCTGGTCCATCTTGCTGAGAGATTTAATTACGGCAGTAGGTCCCTTGCGGTCAGCGCCGTGCGATGGCGACGTGCCGTCCGACTCCGGAAGATGCGCGCGCCTGCCGTTGGGCGTTGCTCCAAGCATCTTGCCAAAATATATATGGCATGTTGTGGACAACATATTGACGTGGTAAGTCTTTCCTCTCGTCGAGTGTTTGCCGTCTATCGCTTCAAGCAGGGAATTATAAACGCGGCGCATTAAGTTGTCTGCATAATCGTCATCGTTGCCAAAGAAAGGCGTTTTATTCCAAATCATCTGGCGCAATGGTTCATGCCCTTCCCAGTTATCTTTAAGCGCTCGCATAAGCTCATTCATTTTAACCGCGCCATCCTCGAAAACATGTTTTTTAAGCGTGCTGAGGCTGTCCGTAATAGTGCCAATACCGCAACACTGTATGTAGTCTGTGTTATATTTTGCACCGCTGTCATAATAATCGCGTCCTTTTGCAATGCAGCCATCTATCAGCACCGAGAGGAATGGAGCAGGGGCAAAGTTGGCAAACATCCTCTGTAAAAGGTTATCTACCGAAATTTTTGTGTCAACAACATAATGCAGTTGAGTTTCAAACGCGTTATATAGCTCGTCGAAGTTTTTGAACGAAGTTGCTTCACCGGTTTCCAGCCCAATCAATTTGCCCGTAAGCATATCCACCCCGTTGTTCAGCGCGAGTTCAAGAATTTTTGGAGTGTTAAGGTAGCCGTGCAGCAAATAGGCTTCTTTACCAAANCATCCAACCTCGATACAGCCGCTTGTNCCGCCGTTTCTGGCGTCCTCTATGCTTTTTCCCATGTTGATTTGTTCTGATATCACTGACTCGGTGTTGAAAGCTGATGGATACCCTGAACCGCGCCTCATAACCTTACATGCATGATTCAGGAATCTATCGGGCGTTTTTTGTGATATTTGTACGCTTACCTGAGGTTGGAGCAACTGAAGTTCGTCCAGGACATCAAGCATAAGGTATGAAATATCGCTTGATCCATCCGACCCATCGCGCTTCACGCCACCAAGGTTTATCTGTGTAAAATCATTGTATGTCCCGCTTTCAGCCGCCGTAACCCCAACTTTTGGCGGAGCGGGGGTATTGTTAACTTTTATCCAGAAGCATGAAAGCAGTTCCTTTGCGCTTTCAGGCGTTATAGTTCCATTTTCTATATCCTTTTCGTAAAATGGCGCCAAGTGCTGGTCAAAGTGTCCGGGGGACATTGCGTCCCATCCGTTCAGTTCTGTTATTGTTCCAAGGTGAGCGAACCAATAAGTCTGTATCGCTTCCCAGAGGTTGCGTGGAGCGTTGGCCGGCACATGCCTGCAAACTTCGGCAATTTTAAGAAGCTCGCGCTTCCGTTCTTCGTTTTGTTCGCTTTGCGCCATTTNCTCCGCCAGTTCGGCATGGCGCTCAGCAAAGATAATTACGGCGTCNCAGGATATTTCCATTGCTTTAAGCTCTTCGTTGCGTTCAACCACNTGAGGATCGTTTAGCCAGTCAAGNTTNTCTCTCGCTTCCGAGATTTTACTCTTAAAATCCAGCATACCATACTTGTAAATGGCGTCGTCAAGCGATGTATGCCCCGGCGCGCGCTGCTCCATAAACTCTGTATAGCATCCGGCTTCATATAGTTTTTTCCATTTTTCCGGTATTTGCGCAAAAGCTATATCGCGGACGGTTCTCCCCCNCCAAAATGGAACGACTTCTTTTTCGTACGTTTCGATATCTTCCGGTGNAACACAAAAGCTTGTCATCTCGCGAGAGTTAAGTATCCTTAAATCTTCCGGCGAGTGGCAGTTAAGCTCTGGAAAAGTGGATACAGCTTTCGGTTTCGGACCCCTTTCAGCTACAATAAGCTCGTCCTGCCCAATCCAGATAGTTTTATTGAGGCACAGATTTTTGAAGTTAAGCGCTCTTAACACAGGAATTGAGTACTTCCCATGGTTTTCTTTGTAAAATTCGGTTGTGAGAAGAGCTCTTTCGATGGAAATACCTGGTTTAGTTTCAAAACTCTCTTTTCGTAGACGCGATATACGTTCGTTCATTTTTAAAACTCCTTTCTCCTTAACGTTCGGTCCCTGTCCGCTTATGACGCTTGATTAATTTTTCACATCCCGCTTTTCAAAGCGCTCAAAACTATAATTTGCATAATCAAGCGGATATTTGCGTAGATTTTTAGTGTGGCATACTATATAATTCTTATGTTAAACATTGTATTATTTACATCAAGGTAAATTCTATCACAATTGACGTCCTCTTCTCCCTAAAGGGAGAGGATTCCAGCAGAAGCCGCTTACGCGGCGACTCTGGCGGGTTCCTGCTTCACAGAGCCGCGAGGGAGGAATTAGCTTGGTTTTAGCTTTTATATCCCCTCAGTGGGGAATTTTACGGTTACGAACCAACCACATATTCCCCCAGGTCTCACTGTCTCTCCACAAGCTGACACGGCTTGTCCAGCCGCCAGAATATAGTTTATGGCATTTGCATGAAATATGCAAGATGGGGAGGACGTCAAAAGTAAATGCTATCCGTCTTCGACGGATGTTCCTTATATCCTTCCCCTAAAGAGAAAGGTTTTACGGAACGNAGGATAAATTTAATGCGAAAAAATAGCGCTGGGGTGTAGCAATATGAGCAATTCCCATGAAATAATAAGTAAAAAGAATACCGAGAATCAGACTATTGAATGGAAACGCGAATGGAAGGACGAATACCTTGATTGGATATGCGGTTTTGCCAATTCGCAGGGTGGTAGGTTTTTTATTGGAATTGACGATAAGGGTCATGTGCACGGTCTTGCTAATCGTGAAAAACTGCTGAAGGACATCCCAAATCAAATACGCCAGGCAATGGGAATTGTGCCCGAAGTTAATTTGCATAGTGACAACAGAGGGCATGAATATCTTGAAATTGTTGTTGCACCATATCCAGTTCCATTATCCGTTAAGGGGAAATACTTCATACGTAGCGGCGCAACAAATCAGTTATTAAGCGGGNTAGACCTCGACCGCTTTATGCAGCAGAAAACCGGTTTGCGTTGGGAATCCCTGCCAATACTGTCATTGCAAATGGACGACCTTGACGACAGGATTATTGAAACATTCTTAAAAAAAGCTATTGCCAAGGGCAGAGTCGCACAGGAAGCGCAGTCGGATTCAAAATTGGATCTGATAAAACGCCTGAGGCTCATAAACGGCGATTATCTGACCAATGCTGCCGCTTTGTTGTTTTGCAAAGAATTGAGTTACTTTTTTACCGGAGCGTATATAAAGATTGGTTTCTTCGTATCGGACGCGGAAATTATTTATCAGGACGAGATTGGCGGTCCTCTCCTACAGCAGATTGACCAAGCGTTAGATANACTCTACCTTAAGTACCTGAAGGCAAAAATAACCTACCAGGGCATACAACGCATAGAAAGTTATCCGTATCCATTGGAGGCACTGAGAGAAGCTGTCTTAAACGCAATTATACACAAGGACTACAGCAGCGGTGTGCCTATTCAAATAAGCGTATACGACGACAGGTTGTATATTGGAAACGTAGGGCAGCTTCCTACAGAGTGGTCTCTGGAGGTTTTGCTGGGAAAACACGTGTCCATACCCTTCAATCCAGTAATTGCCAGAGTATTTTATCTGATTGGATATATCGAAAGCTGGGGGCGGGGCGTTGAAAAAATAATGACCGCGTGTAAAAACGACGGTATTCCTGAGCCGGAATATGCGGTTCGCCCTGCGGATATTATGTTGAAATTCACGGCGCATCCGGACAGAATTATTCCATCAGGGCATACGGTAATAGGAAACGGCTTTACAGATGTTACATATAATTTGACAGATGCGTCGAAAATTTTGACAGATAATTTGACAGATATTACAGATAATTTGACAGATGCGTCGGAAATTTTGACAGATAATTTGACAGATAAAGAACTCTCTGTGTTGAAATTAATTCT
>WRNQ01000140.1 GCA_009776565.1 Synergistaceae bacterium
TACCGGAAGGGGTATTGTTATGCCCCTTCTGTTGTTGTTTTTTATTTTATTTGGAAGCGGGAATTACGCCTTTGCGGAAGCGATATCTCAGAAAGAGATAGATAAGGAGGTTGCAGCGGGGCGAAAGGTATCGGAAATGATAGATAAGGATTTTGAAATAATCTCAGACCCTGCGCGAGTCGTTCGGTTATCCTCGATTCTGGAACGTCTTACGGAAACTCTCGAAATTAATTATCCATGGCAGGTCAAAATTATCCGCCGGGATGAGCTTAATGCGTTTTGCCTGCCGGGAGGCTACATATATTTTTTTGAGGGGCTTATCAATAAACTCAGATCCGATGCCGAGATAGCTTCGATAATGGCCCACGAGATTGCGCATATTGTCGGGCGCCACGCGATGAAGCAATCTGCCCGTAACGCAAAACTTTCAGTAGCGAGCCTCATTTTAATATTAGCTACCGGCGGCGCGGCGGCGCCTATCATTGCCGCTCAGATGGCGCAACTTGCCATAATGAATTCATATAGCCTTGAGTATGAACAAGAAGCGGATGTGGAAGGAGTAAAAATGCTTATCTCGTCAGGTTATACTCCTTCGGGAGTTGTCACTGCAATGGAGACTCTCTTGGCTGAAGAAATAAAAACCCCATTATATAACTATGGAATATATATGAGCCATCCCGAGACTCGAAAAAGAGTCGAGTACCTGGCTAAATATCTTCGTGATAATTTAATTCCGCTGAAACGCAAAGAATCTCTTTTAGCTTTGCGTTCAAGCATACTGCGAAGCGACGATGGGAGGGTTATTCTTATGGTGGATGAGGTAGAAGTTTGGAGTGGTCCAAACAATAAAGAAGTTAATGAAGTTTTTGAAGGAGCAAAAAAGGTAATTGACAAGTCGCTTCAATTGGAACTTGCGCCCTACGATTTAGCAGTCGTTAATGGAGTTTTAAGGATAAAAAATGATGCGTTTGCTGAAGAACCTCTTCCGGAAGGCATGTCGCCTCTCAATTCAGTGCGGGATAAATTACTGGAAGCAGTGATTGCGGCACAAAGAAAACATCCTATGGCAAAGTACTTTAGGTAGCTTATTTTTGGTATAATTAAATACATGCCCAGGAAAAAAAAGGATAAAGCCGCCGCTCTAAAATATGATGTGGAAAAATCGCCTGTGCCGGAAGTTACGGCTAGTGGGTACAATGACCTTGCGCGAAGAATTGTCAGCAGGGCAAAAGAGGCAAATGTACCAGTGGTTGAGGACGTTGCTCTTGTATCGGCGCTCTTATCGCTTGAGATAGGAGACGCCGTTCCTGAGAATTTGTATGGAGCAGTCGCAAAAGTTTTAACATTTTTGTATAATCTGGACAAAGATGAATATATCAGTGGATGAGGAACGCTTTTTACATGGCAAATAACTTGGAAATGGGTCGGATGGGCGAAGATTACGCAGCTCAATATATTGAAGCGCTTGGTTGGGAAATTTTTGAAAGAAACGTTTCATTTTCCGTCGGTGAAATAGATATTGTAGCAATGAATGGTGAACAGCTTGTTTTTGTTGAAGTCAGAACGCGTACTCTTCCTTTGACAGGAATGGCCGTTCAAAACGCGGAAGATTCCATAGGACCGAAAAAATTGCGCTCCCTGGAACTTGCGGGTAGATGCTATGTAGAAAGGCATCGTTACGAAGGAAATTGGAGAGTTGATTTAGTTGCTCTCACAGCAAGTGAAGGCGCCAGGGATTTTGAAGTTGAGCATATACGCAATATAGTTGGCAGCGGAGGAAATGATATACCGGAACTTGAATTTACTATAAATGATGAACAAACTTCAGAACCGGAAATACCCAAATACGGGAATATTGAGGTAATAACCGGCGTAAGCAATATAGGAGGAGTCACTCTGCACGGAATCAACGCGCTTCGTGTTGAGATAGAGGTTGAAATCACAGGAGGTCTTTTTTCGATATCAATTGTCGGACTTCCGGATATATCGGTTAAAGAATCCAGGGAAAGAGTGAGAGCAGCACTGAGAGCTATGGGGTACCCTCTCAGGGGAAGGATTGCCGTGAACCTGGCGCCGGCAGACCTTCCAAAGGAAGGAGCGCTTCTTGACCTGCCGATAGCGCTTGGAATGCTTTGCGCACAAGGAGTATTGCCGTCGCTCCCCACGGCTTTATATATGGGCGAACTGGCGCTTGACGGTCGCTTGCGTTTCGTCAGAGGCGCCGTCCCCGCAGCGATTTTGGCAAGAAAGCTCAATATTCCACTTTACGTTCCTCATGATAATTCGTATGAAGTCGGTCTTGTTAAAGGAGTCCGCGCTTACTCAGTTTCTTCTCTTCAAGAGCTTGTACAGGTTTTGCAAGGCAAATCAGTGCCCAACCATATTTCTTCGTCTTTCCCGGATGAGGATTCATTTGCGGAAGGACCTGATTTTGCCGATATCAAAGGGCAGATGGCGGCGCGGCGCGCCCTTGANATAGCAGCTGCGGGGCATCATAATATTTTACTTGTAGGCTCGCCGGGCAGCGGAAAAACTCTTCTTGCCAAAGCGCTGAATAGCATTCTGCCTCCGCTTTGTGACGAGGAATTGACGGAAGTGCTGCTTATCCGCAGCACTTTGGGTATGAATTGGAATGACGGAAGAAAACGTCCGTTCCGCACAGTACATTTTACGGCAAGCTCGGTTTCGGTTTGCGGCGGCGGAACGTCTCTTCGTCCCGGAGAGATTTCGTTGGCCCACCGAGGGCTATTATCAACCATTGGGAGAGTTCGCGTATTTCCTGAGTTATTGTTGTTGTTTGCAGCCTCTTGAGGTATCTTCAGTTTTATTATGATATGTTCCTGAAATATATCAATTCTTTCCACGAAAGTTAAAAATATCTCTCTCTTCCGTTCCGAATTATCAAGCATTTCCAAAACGACCCTTGACAGCTTTTCGGCGTCAATTTTTAAACCCTTTTTTGACGTATCAGCGTTATATCCCATGTCTTTTAATGCAATTTCAATCACAGTCGCCCGATTCTTTAGTTTTTCCAGCCTTTCATTGATATCCGAAAGTTTTATAGTTCCCTTCTCAATTGCGTCGAAGAGGTTTTCTTTGCGCTTTTCAATGTCTTGAAGCTCATTCAATAATTCCGTCTCTCTTTGCTTTTTATCCTCATTCCCTTTGTCAATTTCAAGTGTTATTGATTTTATCAATTGTTTTATGGATTCAGGATTGTAAAAGTACCGCTTAATCTCAGCTAAAACTGCATTATCAATAATCTCCTGTCGGATATATGGAGATGAGCAAAGTTTGCTTTTGTCTTTATTCAGGCTGTTTTTTCGTTCCGTGCAAGCATAATACCACGTTATTGTTTTTGCCTTTCCAATTCGCCCTGTAGTGCCACTATAACGCCGCCCGCAATTACCGCAAAACATAAGCCCATTCAATAGATTATGGCCTTCATAAACCTTTTGAAACCTTGGCTTGTTTGCGCCTTTCAGTTGTTTATCAACCTTATCTGATGTTTCTTTATCAATAATGGCTTCATGCGTGTTTTCCGTGATAATCCACTCCTCCGCTGGCTTTTTGGTAACGCGTTTTTTGACAAGCGTTTTAGTGCGATTGAAAATTGTATTTCCCAGATAGTATTGCCGATTGAAAAACAAAATATGATGAATCGTTGCTAAATCCCATTCTTTTCCGTTCCTTTTAAACATTCCGTTTGTGTTTAAATGTCGTGCTATCTGGTACAAGCCCTTGTTTTCATTGGCATAAAGATTGTATATTTCACGCACTGTCGGCGCTTCTTGCGGGTTTATAGCATACTTCTTTTTGATAGCGCCAGTATCAAGAACTACCTGAACACGTTTCAAGCCATACGGAGATACGCCGCCTTGAACGTATCCGGCTTTTGCTGAAGCAATCATACCTCTGAAGGTGTCTTCTCCTAATTGAGCGCTGTAAAACTCGTTGAAGGCGTCCAGAATCCCGTTCATTAAGACACCAACAGAGCCGTTAAGTTCCGGCTCTGTACAAGAAAATAGTTTTATGCCTTTTTGTTCCAGCAAAAACCTGAAGCCCTGCGCTATTCGTGCGCTGCGAGCAAACCTGTTTGAACGCCATACAATCACAGCGTTAAAAGGCGCGTCGCCGGAAGAGATTATTTTTCTAAGTCTGGAGAATTCCGGTCGTTCTTCAATCCGCCCTGTTATCCCAGCGTCAATAAACGACTCAATGATTCTATATCCCCGCGCATGTGCAAAGCGCTTTATTTCATCAATTTGCGCTGTTATCGGTAGTTCGTCGTCGGCTTGAGATTCGGTTGATACTCGGGCATATGCTACGGCGGGAATAAGTTCCATTTTATATGATTACGGAGCTTCGAGCGTTGGTGTTATATCAACTTTAAAAAGCGTTGGTGTGCCCATTAATGGTTTATAACTGAAGAATTCTATCAAAGTTCCAGCCTCCACGTCAAAACCAATTTCACCACGCATTCTTTGTCCA
>WRNQ01000141.1 GCA_009776565.1 Synergistaceae bacterium
GCGTGGGTGATAAGGGTGTGCGCGGTGACGAGCGGTGCGACGCGGCTGATAAGGGTGTGCACGGTGACGAGCGGGGCGTGGGTGATACGGGTGTGCACGGTGACGAGCGGGGCGTGGGTGTTGGCGACGGTTGTTCTGTGCTCGAGTTTACCATCAATGACAGATATGACGCTGTACTTGCCGCAATTGTACATGAGAATGCGGATATATTGGCGTTTTCATGCTACATTTGGAATATTGGCGTCGTATTAAGGCTGATTGTGGATTTGAAAAGTATAGACAACAGGTATGTGATTATCCTGGGCGGTCCAGAGATTTCATTTAGCGCGCGTGAGATATTGGCGGAAAATAGCGGGGTTGACTTTATTATATCGGGCGAGGGTGAAAATGTCCTGCCGGTACTTATCAGCGCTGTTAAAACCGGGCAAAAAGATTTCCGGGGAATCGAATCAGTTTCATTCAGAGATAGAAGAACAAATGAAATAGTGATATCTGACAGATTCAACTTGGTTGAAGACCTCGATACTATTCCGACGCCTTTTAGGCAAGCCGGATACGGCGCGTTGCATTGCGTCCGGAGCAGGATCGTATATTATGAGGCGTCGAGGGGGTGCCCCTATTCCTGTTCATATTGTATGTCGTCTGCGTTTGAAGGCGTCAGGTTTTTTTCATTTGAGAGAGTGAAAAACGACTTAAGGACAATAGTTGAGTCCGGCGCCCGGCTGGTCAAGTTTGTCGACAGAACCTTTAACTGCGATAAAAAGAGGGTTGTCCAAGTCCTTCGCTTTATAAAACAGTTCCGGGGAACTACATTTCATTTTGAAATGGTTCCCGAGCTTTTTGACTCTGAAATGATTGACGAGATTGCGGGTTTTGAAAAGGGCGGGCTTCAGTTTGAGATAGGCGTTCAGAGTACAAACAGCGCAGCTCTGGAAAGTGTTTCGAGGCGGTTTAACCGGGTAGAGGCGTTTGATAATATCACACGGTTACTAGCGCTCGGAAACGTCCATATACATCTGGGCCTAATCGCAGGCCTGCCATACGAAACATTTGAGTCTTTTGCGCAAACCTTTGATACGGTGCACAGATTGCGCGCACACCAAATGCAGTGTGGGTTTTTAAAGTTACTCAGGGGCTCGGCGATCAGAAAAAACGCCGGAATGTATGGATTCGCGTATCAATATCAGGCGCCATACGAGATTCTGAAAAACAATTTCATCAGCTATCAGGATTTGTGTATAATAAAATCTGTTGAGCGCATGTTGGATTCTTTGTACAACTCAGCTGCATTTAAATTTTCCTTAATTTATGCTACTGAAATCATTTTTGACAGTCCGTTTGCGTTTTATCGAGCTGTTTCATCGTATGCGGAGGATCGCGGCATTGATGCCCTGACAAATATTGGTCGAAGAGAGTATTATTCAATACTATCCTCGTTTTGCCTCGACGAATTCCCCTCACACGCGGGCATTTTCAAGATACTGCTGTTGCTCGATTTTTACTGCTCTGGCATAAGAGCGGATGTTCCTGCGAATATCTATGAACGCCATGATTTCAAAGCCCACGAGTTTTTGCGAAAATTAACGCTTAGAGGTGTGGATTTTCCGTCGGGGCTGGCTGGGAAAAAGATAAGCGAGATAAGTAAAAAGGCAAAGTTTGCGCTTATGCCTGTGAGGTTGGAATTAGCGGCGCTGGAGTCTGGAAGGTTCACCGAATATGTCTTAAAAAAGAGGGAAGAATTGAGGCTCATGGGTGAACAGGCCATAGACTGCAAATGGGCGTATTTGTTTGACCTGACCGCTAAAGACCCTGTGACGGGGCGCCATTCATTCTATTCATATCCATTTGAAAAATAAATACGATATTCATATCGACAATAACTTCTCGTAACAATATCAACCTAACAATATCAACCTAACAATATCAACCTAACAATATCAACCTAACAATATCAACCTAACAATATCAACCTAACAATATCAACCTAACAATATCATCTGTCAAAGTTATACCAGCGATTGTGAAATACCGAGCAGTATATTCCTGTACCAGTAGAGGGACTCCAGATAGGCTTCGTTGACCTCGTTGATGTCTACATCCTTAAGGACCATCATATACGCGCATTTCTCCCAATCAGCTTGTTCATAACCGTACATAAAGTTAATAACATCGGCGTACTTGCCTGTTCTGCTGACTAGCGCTTCCTTAACGTCAACATCTATTGGAATACTGGCAATGGCCTTCTCCATCGGCATATCCAATACAACGTCCAGAATAGAGAATATTCCCATTAAGAATAGGGTAGGCGCTTGCCTTGCCAGTCCGAAAAGCGCCGCGAGGTTTTCAGCGAACCTTGCTCTTGTCAGCGACAGCTTAGTTACTTCATTTGGTTTGTCTTCCGCCATGTACATGGATACGGCCACCCTTATCCATTTGGCAGTTTCGACTTGTCCCAGCATTGAGACGGCGTGACTAATTGAGCGAATCTTTGAAACGACCCCTATTGCCGGTGAATTAATAAATCTAAGCAGAGAAACCGAAAGAGACGGGTCGCGTTCAATTATGCTTGAAGCGGCGTTAATGTCGAAATCACGGTCCTCAACAAGTTGCAGCAGTTCAAGGGCGGAGGTTTTTAGCGTAGACAGTTTGTGCTCGCCTTTTGTCACCGGCTGACTGTAGAACTTGCCTTCAAACAGGCTTGCGGGCGTTGTCTTGATACTTTCAAAGACCTCTTTAGAGGCTATTTTGACAAAGACGATTTGAATTCCGCGGTGGGCTTTTCGAATTTGCATTACATGTAGGAGATCATCTTTATTGGTCGTGTCTATCATATAATAGCTGGCTAACTCAAATAGCGGCGCTGTCTCCGGAGTTAGCTTTATGTTCTTCAGCGCTAATCTAAAACCATGGTCCCTGAGGGTCCTGCATCTTTCCAAATACATATCCTCGATCGGGATGTCGTCAGTCAGCAAACACACAAGATCTTTGGGCTCTATGGAAATTGTCTCATGAAAGTTTGTCAACAGCAGAAATTTGTTGACCGGAATAAGAATTGGCTTGCCGCCTGTAAAAGGCTCCAACCCGACCTTGTCAAGCAGTTCAATCCCTGGAGAACTCAATAAAATGTCAAGCGACTCAAAGCTCTGGCCAACTCCAAACAACTTCTCGCAACTCTGATATCGTAATTCATATGCGACGACCGCTATATCGGCGTTGAATAAAGGCACAGCCACAATAAATAATTTCATGATATCCTCCATAAGATTAGACCTGAATTGTAATCACGACTATGCTGCTACCAACACTGCGCTAAAGCACATATTAGATGCCTGATAATTATATCATAGAAAAAATAAAAGGCAAAAAAAAGTCTTGATTTATAGCTCCCAATATAATACAATATTTGTAAAAATATAGTAATTATGAATTTTTTTACAGTTCATTTCGGATATTTTATCAAGGAGATAGCCGCAGAGATGGGAATAATTAGACGGAATATAAAAAAAAGATTAAATAAGAACACAAAAAAAATCATTAGTGAAAATGATAACCAGAGTGTAAAAAAAAGTGTTAAGAAAAATGTAAAAAAAGAAGAGGGCAGCGTCACCGTGGAGAGCATTTTTGTGATACCTATGGTCTTTCTCACCGTCTGTCTGATGATATATATCGCATGCCTTTTATTTGAGAGATGCGCGCTCGTAACCGCGGCGGATCGCGCGGCGACGGAGGCGTCGATTAGCTGGAAGGACAATGACAATGTAGACTTAGACAAGAGGAGCTTAAATATTTATTGGCGGGTTTTCGACGGAAAGGCGACGACAAAGATTAATTTGGCGGCGCAAAACTCACAGGAAATTTTCAAAGGGTCGGGGATACAGGGCTTTACGAATGTAGAGGGGTATGCTGCGTATAGTAACGGCTTTGTCAACAAGAGTATTTACTCGGAACTTAGAAACACGACGATATTTCCCAAGATTATTGTCATGCGTCAATTTGGGCTCTCTTCAAAACTTGTTTCAGCGGTTGGCGCCCGTTCGGTTGTGCCGGATTATTCAGAATTCATCAGAAATACTGACCTTGTTGTGGATCTGGAGAGGGAACTTGAGAACAATGTCCCTTTTCTTAAGAGCTTTGTGGGTGGGATAAGTGAAATCCTTGAAAGAATAAGGGGATTCATCGGAGGATTGTTATGAGATGTGTGTTTTGGCTAAAAAGATGCGCGCTTGAACTGAAGAGATGCGCGCATAGGCTGAAGAGATATGCGCTTAAGCTACGGGGATGCACAGTCATGCTGAAAAGTTGTGCGCTAAAGCTGAAGAGATGCGCGCATAGGTTGAAGGGATGCGCGGTCGAGCGGCATAGATGCGCGGTTGAGCGGCTAAAGAATTGTAGTTGCTTACTCGCAAGGGGCGCCGGCGAGAGTGGCGGGGTGTCGCTCTACCTGGCGATTATATTGATAGCGTTTATGGTAATGGCAGGA
>WRNQ01000142.1 GCA_009776565.1 Synergistaceae bacterium
TAGTAAAAACAATAATATCAGCAGTAAAAAGAGTTATAACCGGGAAAAATACGAACACAAGAAGAAAACTTTTTAATTGGTAACTCATTTAATATTCTCCTTTTCTTGCTTCAGTACTCATTAATGAATTGACGCGTGAAATCCCCAATTGTTTTCGGAAATCAGAGAAAATTATATAGTAAAACACATTAGATATATTTAGGTGCATTGGAGATTGGGGGCTATTACTAAAACATGACATAATTAATAAGTTTTAGTAATAGCCGCTTACTATGACTTATATTGAGCAATCATGCATTATTGACATCCGGGATGGATGACATGCCAGAGCCTATTTGTAAAATCTAAAGCGAAATCAATCGACGTGAATATTTAAGCGGAATTCCTGCAGCTCTTTACTGCTGGTGTCGTTCAGAGGTTCATAAAGCTGATAAAGCCCGCATTGTTTAACGAGGTCGTCCAGGCGCTGATTGCTGCGGGTCCGCAGTTTACGGAGGTTGTCGTATGTTACAAGGTGAGAGTTGCCGTTCAGAAGGTTCCTTATGTGTCCCTGGTTGTAGGATGACAGCTCAAATGAACAGCTATCGGCGTCCAGGTGAAAAAGCCCTTTATAGTCCAAAGAGCGCCGAAACAGAATAAGTTCTCCAAACCCTTGGGAATCCTCACGCAACTCCGCGCGGAAAAGGTCGGGACTGAAAAAAATATTTTCCTCGTTCAAACGTATACGGCACAGTAAATTATTGATGAACAGGATAGGAGCGCCGAAAATTTGCGTCATATCATGGTTGCATTTGTTGGCTAGCGCGCGAAGTTCCGGGTTAAGCAAAAGCCAGCCCCAGCTTTTCTTTTCCAATGCGCCGGGCAGCAGCCGCATACCAAAACTCTCCCGCGCGGCAAGACCCAAAAGCAGCAAAAGCTCTACATAGCGCGGATCCGGAAGAAGCGCCTCGCAACCTCCTAAAATCAAAGGTTCTTTTGGGGACAAAGGTAAAATGACATAAAGCGGCTCCGCGTTCTTTTTACTCTTCGCATCAACGGTCAACAATTCAGAACGCCTGATTTGCAGCGAATCAGCAGAATCGGGCATGTTCTCCAAATACTCCTTCAGCGGTGAATCCGACGTGTCGAAAAAGACCTTCCGTTCGTCTGACCAGGGAGAAAGGATTTCCGCGAGCGTAAAAAACTCGCTGCTCTTCCGCTTGGATGTTATAAAGGCGTCGCCTTCCGATGTTAAGGAGATATCGTACATCGTAATACGGCATTCGGTGATGCAATGCTGCGCATTGGCGCCGTGAATGAAGGTTTTGCCGGGCATGCGGAAAGGCGATTTATGATAAGTGTAATGCTTTTTGTGTTCGAGTCCCAATTCCTCCCGAATCTCCCGTATAAGCGTATGTTCAAGCGCGCGTTCCATGAAGTCTTCCTCTTCCTTCGTTATAGGTTCAGGTATACCGTAGAGAAACGCGAGTTTTCGCTCCATAGACATTTCCGCGCCGCAGGCTTCCATGTCAAGCAGATTGACGCGCCCTCCGGGAAAACCGTAACTTCCGTGCAGTATGTTATCGGGGTCGGCTTCTGGGTTTTCACGCCTTTTCAGGATGAAATGACGACCGCGCTTTACAATCCCCCAAGCTACAAAAGTCCGGCGTATTGGAAAATTCAGAGCTGTGCCGTTGCGCAACGTTTCCATACAGTGCAGAACACGATGCTGCTCCGCTATGGAATCGTTCATATCCGCTGCCCAGAAACCTTCCTTAAAAATGCTTTTTTCGTTCCCCAAAATGGAAAGCAGGGAGCAGGCAAACAGCCTGGCAGGGTAAGAGACGAAACGCCACTTTCCCTCGGCGAGGCGAAAGGTGTCCAGGACGCCCGCTTTGACAAGCAATTCCTGAACAAGAGCCAGCATTGTTTCGGAACATTGCGCATCCCGCAAAAGCTTGGCAGTGTCGACCTCGGTGTATTGACCGCCCTCAGCCGTGTACAATGGTAAAAGGTTCACAAGCCGCAGCCAGAAATTTCCCAATACGCGCGCCTCCTTGTCAAAATTTCACATAGTTGGATTATATACCCTCTAAGCTCGCTATTACGATTTTTTTTCGCGCAGCAACTGTCCGATACGCTCAAACAGGTCGCCGCCCTGGATATTTATCTCGCCCACGTTATTCCCCAAAGCGGCTGCTACCTTCTCCCCGCACTCAAAGAGTTGCAGGCGCATACGTTCCTGATACTCCATCTCTTTCAGGCGCATGAGGGTTTGGTTCTCGTCCAGCAGTTTAGCGGTATTCAGCAGGCTGCGGGTGGAAGCCACCTCTTCCCGGCGGGTAATAACATTCGCCTGAGCCTGTTTTTCCGCTTTGATAACAACTTGCATCAAATCNCGTATTGCGCCCGGAAGAATGATGTCNTTCACTCCTGCGTCCAAAAACGTCACAAAACACTCCGCTTCTTTTTCCTTCAAATAACGTAGGAGGCAGGCGGCAAGCTGTTCTTTGTTTTCCAGGAGATCGTCCAGCCGCGTTGCGCCCACATAATCCCGCAAGGCTAATTGAAATAGTACATGAATTTGCTCCTGATAATCCCGGATTTCCCTTCCGATTCGCTCATAGTCGCTTATCTTGTACCGGCATACGCACTGGATGCGTATGTTGACCTTGTCTAAAGTCAGGAGTTCCTGCCCTTGCAGAGTTAAATGCTGCAAGCGGGTATCCACGCAGATAACTTCAACCCGGACGCCGTTATTCCAGAAATAATACGCGCCCCCATCCAACAAGCGAATGAATTTGCCGTTATAATACAATTGTCCCTTTTCAAAGTCTTTTACCTCGAACCGTTGAAATAAGTCATTCCGCATGGTCGAAAATACGTAGAGNGGAACGTCAGCGCTAACCAGCGGCTCCTGAACAGAAATTATCGTGAACGNATTGGCGCTAATACCCGCGCCTTTCCAAAANGCGTAGCGTCCATTTGGAAGCCCTTGGATAAAACGCCGGTTTTGGTTAGAAGCGTCGGGGGCATATTCCTGGTAGTGCAAGGCTATGGAACCGTCCGGCACTTCCAAAACAGAGAGCGCCTCTGACATTGTGGAATCTTTCAGAAAAATCTCAAGATTATATTGTTTCGGAGGAAAAACGTCATGCGTACTAACGATTTCAATGCGATAGCTCTTCCCCAGATAAGCATGAACGCCCGGCGGCAACATTTTCTGAAATATATCATAGGCAAACAGCAGCCCTCGCTCATCTTCTTTGATGTGACATACATGCAAAATCCTGGCTAAGTTTGTATCGGATAAAAAGATTCCGTAGTGCGTTTCCTGATTTTGTTCGTTGTCTTCCTCAGCGCCCTCTTTTTGAAAGGCCGGAATTTCAGGACAGAACGCGGTCTCCATAGGGACGTAAATAACGTCGTGCTTTTCTCCCAGGAAGACATATCGTCCCGGTTCCAGCATCTTAACAAACAAGCCGTCTTTGTAAAGCAATCCCCGTTGATTTTCATTAATGACATAGACCTTCAGCAATGCCGCTAAAGCAGCGTCCTGTTGAAAAGTCTCCAGAGCGCCTTGTTTGCANTCAAAAGCTGCTTCCATAGGACATATCGTAACGGTAAACCGCCTGCCAAAATATACGTGCTGACCTGGCGCCAGCATNTTTACAAATTGNTCGTTGTGGAACAACAAACCTCTTTCATTATCTGCGATACCGAATACATTTAATTCCACAATGAGATCCGANTCTTCTATGAATGATTCGATATGTCCGTGGGGCGGCGCAAACTCCTCATCAAGATTAACTATGTCAACGCTGAATTTATGACCAAGGAACACATGGACTCCCGGGTCCAGCATGTGTTGATAGACGCCATCGCGAAACAGCAGCCCGCGCTGACTGTCTTGAATTGTAAATACCTGTAGTTCTTTTTTCAGATTCGGATCTGACAGGTATTTATCCAGCAGGTCCTTTTTAGGGGAAAAGGTGGCCTCCATCTCCACAATTTCCACTTCATAGCCGGAACCCAAAAAGGTAAAGGGACCCGGTTTTAGCATTTTGACAAACAATCCTCGCCGAAATAAAAGTCCTCGCTCATTTTCCTGAATTATTCCCCGTAACATAATAAACCTCCAAGATATTATTTAAAATTGTATATAGAAAACATGAAACATGTTTGAACGTTGAAATAAACATGGGATTACCGCGCGCCAGCACGGGCGACGACGTTTTTAAGTGTCCGTAAGACGCCATCTTCTTCGCGGCGGAATGATTAAGGCAGGAAAAACCATCGTGGAAAGCTATACAAAAATGTATGCCTCGAGCGACAGAAATCCGTTGTCGGTATCCTCATTCCGACATGGCGAAGCCCCCACTTGTCGTTGTCAGGAACCCTTGCGAGTTGCTCTGCCGACGAACGCGGCTGCTCCCGGCAATCCCTGTTGTCGTATGCGTATTATCGCAATGCCTTTTTTATTATGGGCTATCCCGT
>WRNQ01000143.1 GCA_009776565.1 Synergistaceae bacterium
GTCTACAGAGAGAACAATCGTCTTGAAGCAAAAAGAGCAGCCGGCAGACTGCCAAATTCTATCTGGGAAACGTATTCCGCTTTCGCCAACACAAATGGGGGAATCATTCTGCTAGGCGTAGAGGAAAACAAGGACAAAACGCTAAGCATTGCCGGAATTGATCATCCGGAAAAACTGATTTCCGATTTTTGGAATACAATCAACAATTCACAAAAAGTGAGCATCAACCTTCTCAACGATAAAAAGGTCAGCATTATTGAAGTTGACAGTAATAGTATCATAGTCATAGAAGTTCCCCGCGCGGAACGGACAGACAAGCCTATATATATTGGCGAAAACCCATTCAAAGGCACGTTCAGGCGTAATGGCGAGGGCGATTATCATTGCGGAGAAGAAGAAATCAACGCGATGTATCGTGATAAGGCAGTCAAAACACAGGATATGCTCATTCTCGAAAAAATGGAGTTTAACGTGTTTAGCTATGATACGATTCGCAGTTATCGCAATGTGATGCGGTTGACGCGTCCTGAACACGTCTGGACTGATTTGGAAGATCATGATTTTCTCTATCGCATTGGTGCAGTGGCTTACGGCGAGGACAAGAAGCTCCATCCAACAGCAGCCGGTCTTCTGATGTTCGGCTATGAATACGAGATCGTAAAAGAGTATCCGTATTATTTTCTTGACTATCAGGAACGGTTCGACGCAAGCGAACGCTGGGACGACAGATTCGTTTCTTCATCAGGCGAATGGAGCGGGAATGTTTATGATTTTTTCCGCAAGGCTTATAATAAGCTTTCGCAGAACATAAAGGTTCCGTTCAAGGTTGTTGACGGTCTGCGCGTCGAGGATACCCCCGTACATAAAGCAATTCGGGAAGCGCTTGCCAATTGCCTCATCAACGCCGATTATTATGAGCGGCGCGGCTTGGTTGTCAAATTTAGGCCACAAGAAATAACATTGGAAAATCCGGGCAGATTTCGCATTGACATTGCAACGGCCATTGAAGGAATAGTGACGGATCCGCGTAACGCATTATTGATGAAGTTTTTTAACTTAATCGACGTCGGCGAACGTTCCGGGCGTGGGGTATATGAAATATACCGGACATGGGCCAGTATGCGTTGGGATACGCCTACGCTTGATGAAGCCCTTGATTTTGACCGTACGATTCTGACCTTGCCATTAAAAAAAGAGACGACAAAAAGAGACGATAAAAAAGAGACGATAAAAAGAGACGATAAGAATGAGACGACAAAAACAAGACAACAAAAGGAGGTTATTCTCTCATTTCTTGAGAAAAACAGCGCAATCACAACAGTCGACGCCGCCGCACTTTTACATATTGGTACAACGAGAGCAAAAACACTGCTCTACCAATTGATAGACGCAGGAAAAATTGCGGCGCAAGGTGATAATAAGAACAGGTGTTATGTTCTTAGGAATCAATAGTTGCACAATTCGTCGCATACGCCACAAAAACTACATTGAACGAATCTTCGTTCAACACCGATTTTCGCATGATGTTACAACATAATGAAGGAAGTTAGTGATTTTTCATAAAAGTAATGAAATTGAAATTTATATCATAAAGTCTGGCGGTTGCCAGACTATTTTCGCACAACGCCCACATGACATCCAAATAACATCCGGTGAAGATTTCAATAGAATTATTTGCTGAAATATGATACGTTGATAATGGAATAGAAACTTGCTAAGGAGAACATCATCATGGGTTATCTGCCAAAAGATATTGAAATACTGCCCCCGTCTGATGACCGGATCTTGAAGCTCATTATTCCGACCTCGGAATAACTTTCGCTATGCCGATGAACCTGAGCATCATGATACCGTGAATAAGGTCATTGAGTCAAAGGAGGCGTTGCAGATGGCCGGAGAACTGTTGATGAGCGTCAGCCAGGACGAAAAGGAGCGGGCTATCTTCCGCAGCCGCCGGATGTACCAGTCTGATCTGGAGTCAAACATGGCTACTGCTGAAAAAAGAGGGGTTCTTTCCGTTGCAAAGAATCTTCTGAAGATGGGCTTATCAACGGAGAAAATCATGGAAGCTACCGGACTGACCCGCAAGGAGATTGAAGAATTGACCGGGTTTAAATAAGTGTAAAATCTTTTGCCGGCGTATTGCAATCCCCTATATCGGATGATACGATAAAGACCGGTTTTAGTATTCCTATGATATGGACTACCCGAGAGTCACGATACCTCATTCCTGTTTCCTGGAGTGTGCGTGCCGTTTGGCTCTTTTCTTTTGCGAGGAGGCAATGATGTTAAATCGATCTCAACCTATAGATCCCAAGTTCTACGGTAAACTGAAACTCGATGATAGAGACGATAAGAAAAAAGACGAACGAATCATCAAAGCCCAATTTATTGGTGAAATGTTCAGAGATATATTGAACGACAACCGAAGACAGAAGCCTTCGCTACTGACTCGGCTTCATTGGAAAAGGCGCAGGATAAAAGACACATATTACGATATAAAAAATGCGATCAGAAATCACATAAAATGGTTTCGCGTGATCAACGGACTGCGTCCGTGGGAAGGTTTTAGCGGGCTAATCAGCGTGATGCAGGCCCATTTGCATGATTATCTTGAGGCAGAAGAAAAATATGGTATTTCCCTTGAAGAGTACAAAGCGGAAAAAATCAAAAGCGTCAGAGAAACGCTTGAAATTTTGGAACGTATGAAAGAACCGGAGGAATACACCTTTAAGTTGCTCAGGTTAGTTGAACAAAAGTATCCGAAGTATATGTATCTTATCACAGAATATGACGGAGGTACGTCTTACAGCGGCGATTTTGTGGCGCAGGGCAACGGTTGGACCGGCAAAGAAAGCGGACGAGATTGTCGCGAGGGGTATTTTGAGTTTAGGGAAGGAAAATTTGTATTGGCAGACAGTCCGGACATAGGCGAAACGGAAAGGCTGCTGGCTGAGTTGCGGCAATACTATGAGGAACGGGACGCCGGATACAAACAGGCTGAAATCAATGCAAATGAAGACTTTGAACGATTGGGGCAATTACTGAAAGAAAACCTGTATTCATGGTGGGATTAAATACCACATCCTGATCTGTCATGTAGAGGAGGAATTGCAATTGAGCCTGTGACAGAATTTATACCGGAAATCGCAACGAAACGGATGGGGATAGTATGAAACCGGGGAGCAACGTAGAGATAACAAAAGCAAAAATGGGTCGATTGCTTTATTGTCTGAATTGGCATATTAAAGACTTATCTAAAGAAGCCTCCACTGATCATTTATCTGAGACAGAGAAAGAATTATTCAGAAAGCGAACAATGCTTCTGCGTGCTTTAAAAACAAGAGTTCTTGCAAAGCTTATTGTTGAAGGACACGCTTCCTTACGAGGCGTCCAAATCAGTTTCCACAACAAGAAAAAATACTATTCTATAATGCTGAACCGTGATTTCTACTTCCACGCGCCGCTTAAAGAGTGTAAGGAGGTAATAGAAGAATATGAGAAGGCTGGGATTGACACCTCCTCCATCGAAGCGCAGATGGGAAATATTCAATTCCTATTCACTGGATCAGGTATTTGAAATATTGTACGGATATTTAAACGGTAGCATCCACATTTCCTCGAAAGCAGGGAACACGTCGATTTTGGCTGCTGATGAAATGATTGAGAGTATTGCTTTGATCGGCTATCGGGTAATGTTAAAATACTGCAAGGGTGAGACGCCGCATCCCGGTCGGATGTCCGTATGGGAAAGCTGCCTGAGAATCGCTGACATACTGGAGGCGGACGGCTTACTGCCAACATGCGAGAGAGAAGCGATTGTTATCGAAGGATACTGTTTTCACAGTAGGATCTACCGCACTGATAAGATTGGCAATATCTATTTACCAGAACGTCCTGGCGAAAAAGTGAGTTGTGATGATTCAAATCATAACATATTGAAAGAATTATCTTCTTATCAATGGCATGTTGGAAAGAAGAGAGCGGCAAATCTGATACGGGCTTATTCAGATGAAGTTTTTTAACTTAATCGACCTCGGCGAACGTTCCAGGCGTCTGGTTCAAAGTCTACTGAAGGAAAGCCATCATTATTTGTGAGAATCAGTGTGCTCATATTTCTCCTTTAATGATGTTATTCTGCTTGGATTAACTCTTTGGTTCAAACTGATAATGTACTGCCTGGTGGGCGATTCGTCCTGAAACGCCGCTTTTAATGATACGCGTTGAAACGGTGTTAACGCATCATTGCGGTACAAGTTTTCAACGTCTTGTATAGAGAACAACGAACCACACTGATCAATATATTTCCGCAAATAGCGAAACCAAAGGCTCGCGCTCTTTCTTGAGTGCTGCGCCGCCATTATCATATATTCAGACCATTCCACTGCTGTCACTTCCTTACTAAACCAGTATAGCACAAGTTTGTAACGAATCGCGACTTCGATTGTCTTAT
>WRNQ01000144.1 GCA_009776565.1 Synergistaceae bacterium
GCGGCGCCCGTACGGTGGAAGTCAAGAGAGCCGCCCCTTCCCTGGGACTCGGTTTCCGGAATGTCCGCTGCCAAAAAGCGCTTTGACACGTCTGCATAGACGGCTCCGTCAGAACCGTACGCCTGATAGCGCACGCCCATGCCCAGCTCTTCCCGGGCCCACTCGCCGATGCGCCCAATATGGTTTTCTGCAAACAGATCGCCGCAGGTCTCGGCAAAGTCAAGGCGCACGCTCATACCGATACTCCCAAATGTAAAAGCCCCGGCTGCCGTAGCGTCTCCTGTGCCGCTTTGCCCTAAAACCGCAGGAAGGTACGGTGTGAGATCATAGCCGCGGCGGGCTTTGAACTCCTCTAGCATTGTGGGGGTCCAACCGACGCACCCAGTCAATTCCAGCGAGTCGCCGAAGAAGTACCCGCCCACTTTTTTATACATTTCTTTTAATTCGGGATCACTTTCGAAAGCTGTTGTGAAGGTCGAGAGGTAAAGATCAATCGCTTCTTTGCTCAAATGGTTTATGACGGGAGAATTCGGGAGAGCAACGCCGGAGGTGTTCCTGAGGGTTGATTGCCCAAGCATGTCGAAGATCGTCCAGTTCCCGTCGCTGGGCGGAGTCCATGTCAACGAGCCCGTAGTAGAATCGACTAAGTTTGTGAGGTCAACAGCGGTAGCAGGGTCGAAAGTCGTAGCGTTTATGGTCTGTTTGGCGGCTGTTGTGGCGATATGCCTAAAAGCCCGGTTCGCAACAAATCCGCCGCCAGTGGTCCCCGACCACTCAGTGCGCGAAAACGAGCCGCCGTCGGCGGCAGTGATATTTGTAGCTCTGTATGCCAGTCTCTGTTCAGCGCGTTCGTCGTTTACAGGATCTGTTATGAGAAATGTGTTGAGAGGCCATACCGGTCCCAGTGTGACATCTACCTGAAGCCCCAGTTTGTCCGCTTCATCTAAAATCCAACGCATGCACTCGTTCCACCCGGAACTGTTGAACTGGACCGTGTGGAGCTCGAGGCCGTTAAGTTCCACACCTCCGTAGCCGCCCGCGGCGAAGTTTTGCATTTCAAGCCGAGTCTCGGCTTCGGTCATGCGTCCCGGGGCGATCCACCAACGAATAAAGGGCTTGTAGATGTTCTCCGAAGGTTGCAAAAACTCCTGCTCAAATGGGGTTAGGGCTGGATCCGCTTCATCCGGCGCTCCAAAAGCAACGTTAGGCGCTAAAGCCAGTAACATGCTTAAGGTAAGTATTAGGGGTATAAGTTTCTTCATTTTTTGCCATTTTCCTTTCAATATTCTTGTCAAAGATCAACAGATTCACTCAATATAACATCATTATTCAAAAATAATTATTAGTTTTTCCGTCAAAAACCTGTGTTTTTCCGTTTTCCTCTCCTGATCCAAACTGACAACCGCCTGGCGCCTTAGATTGCGCCGGAACAGCAACAGTGGAATTGCACAGCATCCTTTTTAAGGAAGAAAAATGGACAAAAATGGCGCCGGGAACGGATCCCGGCGCCATCATCTCAAGTCTTTTATGGTGGCGGACAGGAGCCGGGAGTATTATCCCACGGCTCCTTCACTGTAGCTTCTTACAGTTGAGGGGGGAGTTCGGAGTTTTATTCCATGGCTCCCGCCTCCTCCCCAACGGGCCTCTTAATGTTACAGCTAGTACGAATCGGCGTAGTTAGCGATGACTTCTATCATGTCGGCCAGGTCTACCCTGCCGTTTACGGCCACGTCACAGTCCCTGGCTGAGGCGATGTCAAACTTCACCGCTTCCCAGTCCGCTTCCAGATCATATGCCTGGCAGTAGAAAACAACAATAGCCAGATCGAGTTCATCAATACTGTCTACTCATTCTGCAAGGCGGCCTGCGAGGTTGTGCAGCAGAATAGATGGTATTGCAAAAAAAGTGTTAAAAGCATGAAAAAGCATGAAAAAGCATGTAAAAAGGCTGTAAAAAGCGATATAATGAATTATTGTGAAAATGTTGACAAATGCAAATAAACAAGATAATATAGCATATAGTGTATAAAATGTTTTTCAATACTATATATTGTATATCCAGGAGAATATTGTGTCTGAACAATTCACATTTAGAACAGCAGTTGAAGCAGTCGCTTTCATGAAAAAGATAATTGATGATTATTGGAACCAACTAATTTCTGAGGAAGACTATTGTAAAACAATGCAAGGATTATTTACAATACCAGAAAAACGTAAATTTTTCTTGAGACGCAATAACATTACCCCTTCTGCTGCAAGGCTTGGTAAGTATCGCTTAGAAGAATTGATGAGAGTGCTAAAACTATTGAATATTATTGAATAAGTAGTGCAAGTTACTCCTATCCTATTTAGTAGTAATTGACATTTAATAGAAATTGAGGAATTTAATAGTAATAGTAATTAAAAAATCCAATTGACTGAACATAGAAGAAATGTTAAAAAGAATTCCCTTTGTGTAATGCTTCTTATTGAAATATATTGAAAGTGGGCTTGTGGGCAAGGCTATGATAAAAGTAAAAAAGGAAAGTGCCAATGACAACTCATTAAGTGATATGTCTCAATCGAAATATGATTTTGATTTAGATTATATTAAAGAGAAGTTCAATATATCCCAAAACTCAATTGATATTTGCCTTAATAAAGGAAATGCACTCAAAGAGATTTATGACAGATATCTAAAGCAAAAAACTGATCAAATAATATAGATTTGGGAAAATACTATGACGATCAAACAAAAATACAAAAAAATGAAAACCCCAGGTTTATTGTAGAAAAACCCATTGCATACATTACGGACAACGACAACTTGGACATTTATGGAGATAAAATCGCAACTGTTCCATCAACTAAGAAGAAAGTGTATAGTTCTATTCATTATACGGTAAGATACGACAAATATTACTTTGAAATCCAGGTGAGGACTTTATTCGAAGAGGGTTGGCTTGAATTTGACCACAGAGTCAGATATCCTTACGATAGTGACAATCAAGACAAGAAGAGTTTCCTAAATGTGCTGACCGGACTTGCTACGACGGCCGATAACTTAATCTCATTCTATGATAGATTGGACTTTACACAATCTACAGTATCGGCGCCTTCTGATTCAGACGAGAGCAATAAGTCGCAAGCTATTGGGAATACAGAAGGAAAAATCAGTATTGACAACAAAAAAACGAAGAAACCATTGCAGAATTTTTGCTCAAACTATAAATTGGGAGTGTATTCATGAAATCAAATTATTTTTACAAATCAACAAATGGCTATGCACATTCTGCTGAGGCGATCACAGGCGCCGAGGAGTTACTAGCTCAAATTAAGAATGGCAGTATTGAGGCTGATTTATTGCGTAATTCATTTAAGGAATTTTCTGGTGAGCTTGAGCAAGATGATTTTTTATCGTTTTGCAGGTTTATTAGATCACATAATGGTAAACTTGTTTTTTCCGCTTTGGAGGATAGCAAATGAGAGATGAAGGTTTTAGTTATCAGATGCTTATTGAGGAGTTTTCGGAAGGAAAAATTTCATCACGATATAAATTTCTATATTCGAAGTTTTCGGAATATATAGGTTCGCGCGGTCTTTCTGAAAAAGTTTATATTAATGAGCAATTATTGCATCAAAGTGTACTAGATTATTTTGCTGACGTTTATAGGTTAAAAAAATTTCATGGGATAGATAACATTAACCCCACTAAAATTATGGCATATCAAATCTTCTGGCTGCTAAAGAGAAAAGTTTTACAAATTAAGGAGACTGCCCAATCAGATGAACTAGTCTTCATAAATGAGAGTTTTGCAGTTTTATTTATTGTTCACGAGTTTCTTTTTCCTGATGATTATTCAATTCCTCTATCAGCGGAAATACAAGAGGATTTCAAAGCATATATAAAGCACTTACATTACCATTTTAAATATCGCTCGATTGATAAACAGAACTTAGAACTTATGCTATATACCTTTGAGATCGGGAAACTGATTACTAAAGATACAATGCGCAAATGAAGCCATTGTGAAGGGCAACCGGGTCAACCACAAAATCTGTGCGATTAAGCCCACACTTTATTGTGACCTCCCATATACTGGCAGAACTAAATAACAACGTGTTTGCTTTATCATCAATATATTGAACAGATTTGGACGGCGGGTTGCCTGCAGCAGTCCAAATCAAGAGATGCGTGTCTAAATGATTCTCATATCGAATCTCCGGAATCTTCAATAGAACCCTCGAACATAGCTGTAATTTCTTCTTCACCCAAACAGTCAAAATCATCAGGAACTGTAATGGCGCCTTGCGCGTTGTCCAGGGAAACCGTGTAGGATGCCGGGCTGTTAACGGAAAAGGCGGCTTCGTCTGAGCGGATGTCCGCAAAAACCGTGTTGTACTGTATTACTTGTTCTACATAGGGTACGATCACAGCTTGAGCAGGCCCGTAAGCGCGGT
>WRNQ01000145.1 GCA_009776565.1 Synergistaceae bacterium
AAGCATAACAAGCCATATTTCCGAGCCTTCAATAACGAATATAACTTTAGCTTCCACTCCATGGTCGGAAAAGGAAGGGCATTTTACGGGGATTTTTGGAGCGAAATCGTGTGTTCACGTGGGGATGATTCCAATTGGAGACGAACGCAGCGTTAGATGGATTTTCAGTCATTAACGCAAGAATTTATAAAATATTTTCTTCACGTATTATTCCCCATATCTTGCCCGATATGCGGAAAACCTGGGGAAACGGCTTGCGCAGGTTGTCTTGAATCTCTGTGCTTTAACAGAAAATTAAATTGTATTGAATGCGGTATGGATTACCCATGCGTTTTGCACGAAAGCAATGCATGGGTTTATTATTATGCGCGGCACTTTGGCCTGGCCCGCGAACTGGTATTGTCTCTCAAATATTCAAACAGGGAATCTCTGGGACGCGCTATAGGCGAATGTATCGGGAGGGCGCTGGCAAGGGACTGCGAAAAGCTTATGAGCTCATATGACGTCAGGAGCGTCATTCTGATTCCAATTCCGTTGCACAAAGACAGTAAAAGACGTTTTAATCAGTCCGTCGCAATAGCGAGCGGGATTTCCCGGGTTCTTGGGTTCAAAGTTACGGAGGCTTTACATTGGCAATCAAATGTTAAAGCTCAGACCGAAAGAAGCGGAAAAGAAAGGCGCAGGCTTGCGGAGGATGTTTTTCTGGCTGACTTACGAATAGCCGGTAAAAAAGTCGTAATAATCGACGATGTTATTACTACAGGGACAACGCTAAAACGCGCGCTGTCCGCTTGCGGAAGAGCCGGAGCGGAGAGCGGGGGCGCGATTGTGTGGACAAGATCGTGAAACTACAATAACGGATACTGTTCACAGTGTGAGCTAAAGATTTAAAATATGTATTCCGATAACGTTAATATGTGGAATGGAAAGGAGTGTTTATAGTGGTTAATAGAATATCAGGACAGAATGGCTTGAGCCCTGTCATAAAGCAGAAAAACCTACATAAGAAATATGACGTTACTCAATCAACCGGGACAACTGACGAGGTCAAATTCAGCCCCTTCGCGAAAGAATTGGCCCGCATCATGGGTGAACTTGAGCATGTTTCGGATGTTCGTCAGGATAAAGTTGATGAATTTAAGAAACAAGTAACAGAAGGAACTTACAAACCCGACCTTGCTAATGTTGCAAAAAGCCTTTTGATAGCCGGCCTTTTGAATGGCGAGGAATAGCTTTGAGTATCCACGAGCTTGTAACAGCAATAGAAAGAGAAACTGAGAGTATTGATGAACTGCTTTCGTATATAACTCAGCAGCGCGAAGCGGTAGTTAATAAAGATTTAGAATCTNTACAGAATTTAATGAAGCTTTTACATTCCTCCTCTTTAGAAGTGTACAANTATGAAACNTTAAGAGATAAAGAAGCGGCTTCAGTTGCGTCAGAATTGGGTTGCGAAAAAAAACTGANCGATATATGNGAAGCNATGGGTGANGAAAGCGAACCGCTTCGCATTTCGGGCAGCAAACTTGAAAAATCCGTTAAATCAATCAGCGCGGAGTCAAAAATNTTAAAGCGACTGGTGGAAGAAGGGCAAAGGTTTAATGACATGATGTTGTCTGAGGTCCGCCGGTTCGAAAGGGCAGANTTTTCAGGCTTTAGCTCNATGGATGTAAAAGGTTGATTTGAGAGGATAGGTTGAAATGATAAANAGCTTTTATGGGTTGGAAATGGCGAGGCGCGCGACCAACGCTTTTAGGCTCGGTATAGAGACTGCAGGACACAATATTTCAAATGCTCAAACGGAAGGTTATTCCCGTCAAAGAATAAATCTTGTTACAAGCTATCCGTTCCCAACTCCGGGAATAATGTCTCCTGTAATGCCGGGTCAAATTGGCACAGGTGTGGATGTAGACTCCATAACCAGAGTTCGGGACGCGTTTTTAGATTTTCAGTACAGGCAGGAGATGAGCCCTCTTGGATATTGGGCGCAGATAAAAAACGTTTACAGCAATATTGAAATGCTTATCGCCGAACCTAACAGAGAAGGTATTCAATCATCGCTTGACGAATTTTGGGCCAGCCTTCAGGAACTAAGTAAAAATCCGGAAAGCGCTCCGGTACGTGAGGCAGTAATTCAACAGGCTAAAACTCTTGGCACGTTTCTTGATCAGTTGGTATCTAATTTGGATAAATATGCCGATCAGCTGAACTCACAAATAAAATACGATGTTGACGATGTAAACGATAAATTGACGCAAATAGCCGCGCTTAATAAAACAATTGCGCAGGTGGAAGCGTCGGGGATGAACCCCAATGATCTCTACGACAAGCGTGATCTGCTTGTCGATAAACTGTCGCAATTGATAAGCGTGACGATTGAACCTGCAAACTCCATCAACAATGAGTATAGAATTGATCTCAACGGTAAAAACCTTGTTCAGGGAGACCGGGTGCGCCAACTTGTCGCTCATCAGTTTATCTGGAACGGAAAAACGTATTATAGCGTTCAGGTGGAGGACAACGAGTTCGACATAGTTTCTGACTGCTCAGTAGCGGACGTTCTTCCCGGAGGGCCGGACGGAGCTCATCAACTTGATGTTCATCGTTTAGCCACTGAGTCTTCGTGGAAAATGGGAGGGGGAGACGCGTTCTGCCTCGACGAAAATGGGTATATCGTAAAAGACGAGTCAGGAAACAATGTCACAATGAGGCTTCGCCCTCGCACGGCAAACGATTCGCTTAACCTGACAGGCTCATTCAGGATACAGGTTGGCGATTCGGGAGTGAAAGCAAGTTCTGCAAACCTGATTCAAAACGCGCTTGGCAGAGCGGGCGTTCCTGATGGGCAGGTGCTTGGAGAGGGAGTAATCACGGACGTTTATACTTTCCGCGTTAGCGCGGGAGGCTTTGAGAGAAATATCACCGTCCGTTGGAATGATGCAGGGCACTGGGATATATCAGATGATATTGGAAATACCTCAGTGGCGACTCTCGGAAGTGTGCTTATGTTGGAAGATCTTTCAAAGTTTCTTAGTGATAGCCTGGAAAGACACTCTCCCGCCGACAGCGGCGAGGAGACTTTTGAGATAGATGAAACAAAAACCGGTGGAGTAGTTACACAGCTTGGTATTAAATCCAGCGAGAATTGGCTTGTCTCAATTATTGACGTACAAGGAGATTTAGCTAAACAAATAGGCTTGTCAAACGACTCGCGGGAAGGCAGTGCGCCGGTAGTTACCATAGATATAGATCCCGATGATTCGCTTCAGACTATTTGCAACAAAATAAACGAAAAATACAGCATTTTAAGCGAGCTGACTTCCGCTGAACAGTGGTTGCACGCGGCTATAGCCGTTGATGAGGACGAGACGGTTTACATCACACTCGAAAGCAATGTCATTGGCGAAAGTAACAGGATAAATATTTTTGGCGATGAAGATGGAAATATGCAAATTCTAAGACGTCTTGGGTTGGTGAGCACGGAGCAATACGGAACGGACCCCGTTAACGGCAACCCTCTCTACCGTGAAGTCACGAATGTTATCGAGCAGTCTAAGGACGCATCGTTTACTTTTGATGGAAGAGAGTATCTTTCGGAATCGAATATGTTCAAAGACGCGCGTAAAATCCCTGCCGGCAACGACTACAGCGCGTCAACTACGGAAGAAGTATCGCTTGGTCTTCGCTTTAATCTCAAAAGCGTTGGGCATACAGGAATACTTATTATGAATCAGGTCACAGGCGGCGAGTTAAAGGCGCTTCAAGAAGCACGGGACGTAATTATTCCAAGCTTTCTGGACGTGTTTGACGAGATGGCGTATGCGCTTGTTAATGAATTTAACGCTGCTCACTATGCCGGTTACGGTATTGGTGACGCGGTCAATATTACAGGAACGGCGTTTTATAACCCTGTGCAAGGAAAGTATGGCGCTGCCGGAAGGTTTTCCGTCAATTCTCTTGTGGTAAATAACATAGATTTGATAGGCGCGGCTATGGGCAACGGCAACGGAAAGACCAACGGTGTGGGGGACGGCTCTAACGCCCTGTCGTTAGCGCAGCTGAAGCACGCTAAGATGCTTAATAATAACAGCGCGGATTTCAACGCTTTTTATGAAGCTTTCATCGCAGAACTTGGGTCACAAAGCGCGGAAGCGATTATGATGGACAGAAATCAGAATTACCTTGTGACGTCCATTGAAACTAACAGGCAGTCTGTTATGGGCGTAAACATTGATGAAGAAATGCTTGATATTATTAAATATTCTCAGGCGTTCAACGCAATGGCCCGTTATATCAATACTATAGATGAAATGTTGGATAGGCTGATAAATGGTTTTGGCATAGTAGGAAGGTAGAAGCAATTCACAATTCACAATGCACGATGCACAATTTACAATTTACAATGCACAATAAAAAACATGGGCGGCAA
>WRNQ01000146.1 GCA_009776565.1 Synergistaceae bacterium
TAATTAAGACCCCAACAACGGTTATCATAGCTATGGTGCACAAACCCCCGCCCCTTCGGGGCGCCCCCTTTGAAAAGGGGGCGATTGAGCGATGCGGCGACCGCATTAGTCTTTGTCTTTTACTGTCAACTGTATACTGTCAACTGTCTTTGTCTTTTACTGACAACTGACAACTGTATACTGTCAACTGTCTTTCACTGATCACTGTCTTTCTTTTCTCAGTTTTTCCCACTTTTCATTTTTTCTGCTGAATTTATCCTTTTCGCTCCATTTAGTGTGCTTTTCGTAAGGCTTATGAACTTCGCTTCTATCGAGGTAATCGGACCGCTTTGCGGAGAATTTTGATTCCTTGATTTTAGAAAGCCTGTCGGCGCGTGTCTCCGATATTATATTATCTGCTGTGTTATCAGCAACGAGTCCCCTCTTTGCTAATCTCGACATGTTTTGAAGATAACGCGAGAAAGCTACAGGCAACAATTCAACGTCAACGGTGTTTTCCCCTATCCTTATTGCGCCAACTTCACTGCTCCCAACATCAAGCGTGGAACATATCGCGCGCAAAACTTTTCCTACGTCAAGACCAGTACCACGCCCGCCCTTAAAACGTAATACCGTCCCTTTCGGACGTATACCAAATGATCTGGGGGCTGTTTTTGAACGGGCTTCAGAGGACGCAGCAGTGCGGAAGGAACGCTCGCGGCGCTCCCGCTCTCTTTCAAGTTCGCTTGACAAGTTGTATCCTTTTGATGAACGCGAATTAATAAGACTAAGCAGTTTTGCTATGAGCATTCTAGGTTCTGCCCTTTCCAGCAGGTCTGCCGCCCATGCGGTGTAGTCAGTAGAATCTTCAGGCAGCGGTTGAGCTTTTAAAAGACGTTCTTCAGCAATTTCTCTTTGTGACTCGCGTATTTTATCTATTTCCGGAACATCGGCCCATTCAATTTTCATTTTGGATGAGCGNAGTATCCCTTTAAACCGCCCCGCTTCAAGGGGAGAAAGCAGTATGAGGTTTGTACCTTCGTTTCCCGCTCTGCCTGTCCGTCCGCTTCTATGTACAAACGTGTCCATGTCCTCCGGCAATCCGAGCTGAATAACATGTGATACTCCTTCAACATCAAGGCCGCGAGCCGCAACGTTAGTTGCGACAAGCAATGGAACTGCCCCGCTTTTAAACGACAAAAGTATGGCGTTACGCTCCCTTTGCGTCATTTCCCCATGCAAAGCGCCCGTCCCGAACCCTTCTTCCTGCAATTTCTGCGATACTTCTATGACATCCATTCTTGTGTGACAAAATATAAGGCTGCGTTTTGGCCTTTCCCACAACAGGACGTTTACGAGTCCTTCGAATCTTCTGCGCATCGGGACGAGATAAACTTTGTGAGCGATATCTTCATGCTGCTCTCCGTCAGATACCAGAGATATCGTATGTGGGGTCTTAAGGTACTTCATTGCAAGTTGGCGCACCTCTTCCGGCATCGTCGCGGAAAAAAGCCATGTGCGCCTTTCGGTTGGCAGTGAGTCCAGTATTCCTTCAAGTTCTTCACGGAAACCCATATCCAGCATCAGGTCGCCCTCGTCCAGGACTACGGAACGAATATTTGCGGTATTCAGCGTGCCGCGGTTTATATGGTCGAGAGTTCTTCCGGGAGTTCCGACTACAATTGCTGCTCCTTCTCGAAGCGCGCGGATTTGCGGCGCCATTTCAAGTCCTCCAACA
The DNA here is from genome assembly GCA_009776565.1 of Synergistaceae bacterium. The sequence goes on from WRNQ01000146.1 coordinate 1,718, forward strand.
AGGGATACTGCTGTTATATCCATTATGTTCGCGAGCCAGACTGCTTCTTTCTCTGTCTGTTGCGTAAGTTCACGGGTGGGGGAGAGTATCAATATGAGAGGAGAACGTGTGGAAGGATTTATATTTTCAAGTAACGGGAGCAAAAACGCAAGTGTCTTTCCCGACCCTGTTTTTGCCCGTACGATCAAATCTTGTTCAAAATTATCCAGTTCAAGCACTTTTCTCTGCACAGGAGTAGGTTCGTTGAACCCTTTTTTTCGTATAGCGAGAAGTAATTCCTCTCTGATGGGATACTCCTCAAAACCTGATATTACATTTTCGTGTTCTTCATTTATTTTTTCTTTCATTATGTATCCTTTCTGGTTTATGTAGAATAAAAAAAACGTCCCTTTGGGGACGCTTATGAATTTTAAACATTACACTACCCTTTATAAATTATGCTGTTTTGTCAAAAAAAGTCAAGAGTAAATTCAATTTTATTTACGATTTGTTGTGGTTTAGAACTGGAAAATGCCTCTGATACTGAATTTATCTCTGTAAGTTTCGTCGTAAAGAAGCTCTAACGCAAGATCGTCCCGCACCCGCACCCCGAGCGCGAAATTATGACCAAAATCCGCGTTCCAGCGCCACCAAAAATATGGTTTTCTTCTTCTGTCATCCCACCATAGCCGATACCATAAGCTATCTCCGGGGAACGCCATTTCAGCTCCTATCATTACCCCTTCATGGATTTCAAAGCGTCCTCCCAATCGTGTGTAAAACTTGAATTCATCCAGAGTAATGTACGATTCACTGTATATATCAAGCGGCAGGTTGGACAAATTGCCAGTTTTCCATCCTGCGGTAAGCCACAATTCCGGAGGTCTGTTTCTTACCCCTGCGTAACCGGCAAGTCTTAAGCTGAAGAAAAACTTTTCGCTGTCAATTGAAGTTTCTATCTTTGATATTTGTTCGGGAGTAAACTTTGCATTAACGGACGCATGTATGTTAATGACTGCGTTACGAACTTCAAGTTTGCTTACGGCAAATTGTGATATGTCTTCTTCATGCTGTTGCGCCCATGACACGGGAATTCCTATTATCGGAGACATGTCGGTTACGAGTTTAGCTGAGAGGTCGGAGTGGAACATAACGGGGAGTGCATTTGATGTTACTTTTGGTGTTATCGAAAGTACATAGGGCTGAATGGGCGTAAAAGAAATCTGCATTAGTTTACTTTCGTTACTTAAACGGACGATAATGGAAAAATCCCATCCTGATAACCTTTCTTCTATGAGGCTTTTGATTTGTTCGCGAAGCGCGGCGTCCATCCATGACAGCGCTTCTATGGGAATGGTATTTATCATATTATGTATATCTCTGTCAATTCCTTCAATATCCTTGCTGAACCATTCATCTGCCGGGTAACGCAACTGCGGATAATTGATTTCCACGCTCCAGTTCAAACTGTCTCCCGTAATTTCAAATAATATTTCAAGATCGTCCGTATTTACTTTTTTTATTTCATTTATCTCATACCCCTGGAAAAGCTGTTCGATAACAATTTTTAATGTGCTTTCCTGTTCTTCCTTTGGTATTGAAAGCTTAATTTCCTTCCAAACAGCTTCGATGCTGCGGATAGCAGTTGAAGCTACCCATTTTGGCATACCTTTTATTGAAATTGCCTGAGATTCGGAAGGCATGAGCAAAAAAAAGACTGTGGTAAAACAAACCACAGCCTTTTTAAGTTTTTTAGAACATCTCTCCAAATCCAAAATAGAAGCGATTCTCATCTCCGCCAAGAGCATAATCAAGACGTATTTTTCCCATTGGCGTATTAACCCGTACGCCAATTCCATAATCTGAACTAAGGTCGCTGAAATAGTTTATGTCGTTACCGGCGTTTCCTATATCATAAAATCCAACTATCGAAAGTATTGATTGTATCGGTACGCGCAATTCCACATTTCCAAGTATCATTTGAGTCCCTTCAAAAGTTCTGCTGTCATATCCGCGTAAAGTGCTTTCTCCCCCAAGAGAGTAGCGGGCAAAAGCAGGAAGTGAAGCAACTGACGATGTACCAATCCTGATGCGGGTAGCTAAAATAATTGGCGTTTCGTCAGATAAAGCGTCTATATCAAGAAGATCTCCCACTACTTCCCTTAGTTGGAAAGGAAGGTAATAACGAAGCTGAAGCCAGTATTTTAAGTATTCAAATTCCCCTCCCAACGCGTCGTATGCTTTTGATAAATATATTTCAGAAGCAAAACCTTTTGGATACGGTAAGTATTCATCCGTCCTGTTATATGAGAGCGTTAAATCCGTTGTAAAATTCTTGCCTTCCCACATAGTCAGGTCGTCGTAGTAACCGGGGATTTCGTTCTTTACATCGCTATATGCTACATCTTTCCAATCAAGAGTCAGGAACCAGCCAAAATTCTCGTTTCCTCCAAATTTTTTCCCAACTCCCATAAAAACGCCTTTTGTTGTTTCGTCATATTCAAATTGCTTTTCTTTATCATGGTAGTAGTAACGTTCCTCTAAATAACGCCTGTAGGCGCCTACTTTCCACCCATAAGTATATTTGTCTGTGTATGGGCTTGAATACTGGATCCAGTATTGTTCGCTATTTCCAAGTTCAAATCCGACTTCCGCAACGT
>WRNQ01000147.1 GCA_009776565.1 Synergistaceae bacterium
GCCGCGTTGATAATTATGGTGAAGACTTTTGTGACGCTCCCTGCGGCATTCGTCGCTTTGACATTGAAATTATATGTACCTTTTGTTGTTGGAGAACCGGTAATCCAACCATCTGAAGATAAGCTCAAGCCGGGCGGCAAGGCGCCGCTTGATATCCACCGGGTTATCGGCGCTGACCCGCTAGCTCTAAGGTATTGATTGTAATTTCCTCCAACGGCGCCTGCCGCTAAGGAGGTAGTGGTAATTACAGGAACCGTAGGCTTATGGTAGATGATGATACTATAGTTCTGCGTGGTACTGCCTGCTGTGTTCGTCGCTTTGATCTTAAATTTGAATTCGCCCGTCGTAGTTGGCGTTCCGGAAATTAATCCATTAGTAGTGGTCAATTTTAAACCTGGTGGCAGTCTGCCTTCCGATAAAGTCCAGGATATCGTCGTCGATCCGCTGGTCGTAAGAATCTGCTTGTATTCTATTCCTACGTTTCCTCTTGGCAGACTGGTAACCATGATTCTCGGGGGCGCCACATTAATTACAATGCTAAAAGTTCCTGTGGCAAATAATCCTACTTCCTCCGCTCTAACAGTAAAACTATAAGTGCCTGCCTTTGTTGGGACTCCATAAATAAAACCTGTGTATTGGTCCATAGTCAAACCACTCGGCAAGCTACCTGCTGTGATTTTCCAGAGAANCGGATTAAACCCTTCAGNGATGAGCTGCTGTCTGTAAGCTATTGCCACGGCGCCTTCCGGTAAGCTAAGAAATGGATAAGGCGGCATNATCCNCGGACTTGTTATATTATTATATATGGTGATGCTAAATTCCTTCGTGGCGCTTCCGGCGGAATTTGACTTTATTATATTAAATGTATAGGTACCCGCTCTCACTGGTGTACCATATATTCGTCCGGTGTTTGGATCAAGATTCAACCCTGGCGGAAGACTGTCGCCGTTTTTGATTTTCCATGATACATGATGCGTCCCACTCCCACTAATATATTGATAGTAATTTTCTCCTACGATACCACTAGGAAGAAAAGACGTGGTGATCGTCGGCATCGTTGGCTTTGAAATAACGCTGATGCTAAAATTTTTTGTTGTGCTTCCTACTTGATTCGTAGCTTTAACCGTAAAACTGAACGTACCAGCGACTGTAGGCGTACCGGAAATCGTTCCAGAGCTACTCAAACTTAAACCGTTTGGCAGGTTGCCAGAGGTAATCGACCAGGTTATCTTGTACATCCCGATTGCTCCGAGCGTTGCATTGTATTCATTGGATACAGCGCCTTCCGGTAGTGATGTCGAGGTGATATCTGGCCACCCAAGCGCTCCCCATACATCAAGAATTCCGCTTTTCCATAATGATCCGACTCCTACTNNTCTTGCATANTCCAATAAACGCGNTTTTATTTGACTAGCGGACTCGTTTGGGAAGGCTGCAAACAATATAGCCGCCGCTCCGGCGACATGAGGCGCCGCCATTGAAGTTCCGTTGAAAGTTGCATATGAGTTATTTGGTATTGTACTGAGGATAGCGCTTCCGGGAGCAGCTATATCGACCCATTCTCTTCCGTAATTGGAGCCAGAGAATATGCTTAGATCATACACGCTAATGCTGTCATTCCAGTCGATTGCTCCCACTGTGATGGTGTTTTCAAATTTGAAACACGCAGGGTAAAATCTGTGTCCAGGAAAATAGAAAGTTGAATTCGGCCTGCTCACTGGATTGCCTAAATTCTGATAATCGTTACCTGCCGCTATCGTACATATTATTCCGGCGTCGCTCATCGCTTTAAGGGCGGTTCCTGCCGGAGAGTTGTCCGCAAGCGGATAGTTCCATCCTCCGAATGACATATTTGCAACTTTGACGCCTAACCCTTTTTTATTTTCTGCCACCACATAGTTCATTCCGTCAATTATGTCGGAATCGTAACCAGATCCGTTTGGCAAAACGTTTACGGCAATCATTTTAACTATCCAGTTTACTCCGGCAACCCCTATCCCATTGTTCCCCACGGCGCCAATTGTTCCGGCAACGTGAGTTCCGTGCCCATGGGTATCCATTGGGTCGCCGGTCTGTCTTCCTGCCTCAAAGCGTCTTCCGAAGTTTCCATAAGAATCCTTCGACAAGTTAGCAAAAAGGTCTGGATGGTTATGATCTATTCCGGAATCCAAAACCGCTACGCAAACATTTTTGCTGCCAGTAAATTTATCCCAAACCAGCGGCATTTTGATTATATCCATGCCCCAAAGTTGGGGGTAACCTGGATCGTTTGGTACTTTGTCCACTCTTCGTATGTAGTTTAGAGATACGCTTACCACTTCAGGATCTGACGAAAGCTCCTCGATCAGCTCTTCAGCGCTTTTATACTCTGAACGGAGGTGGATTATACTTTTTCCTGAAGTTTCCGCTATTTCAGAGTAGGTATTAAGAGCTTCAAGTTCATAATTGTCCGCAAAAGTCTGCGCTTGAGATGAAACTGACTGTGAATAGGCATTCGTGCTGAAAGCGCCCATTCCTGAATAGGCATATGCCTCCGGAGCGTCCAATACAACAAGAACTTCCCCTTCGGCGTATTCCGGTGTATCCGCTAAAGCTGGACACGTTAATAAAAAAACTGTAAACAAACACAATAAAAACTTTTTCATAACATTACACCACCTTATTTAAGATATGCTTGAAAGCATTATTAAAATAACCAGTTGAGAAACTTGTCCAGAAAAGACAATTTTTTCCGCTTCCAATATAAAAAAGCCATAGCATAGAACATAATATATTTTATTAACAGATATATTTATCATTATTATTCTAATATAACATTATTTTATAATATTTGCAATTATATATTATTTTTTTATATTTGAGGCACTTTGAACTAACTTTTTACAGAATATTATGATTTTTGTTAGGACGACACGTATTTTGTTATAATCTGAAGAGCATATTACAGTTACAGCAACATCGAACATTACTTAAACTGAGGCGAAAATTCTGTATTCCGGCTGAAAAAGACATTGCACTAAGAGTGTGTGAAATGCGTAAAACGGCGGATTGTATTGCGCGGAAGCAAAATAAGTTGCGTCGAAAAGAGTCTTTGAAATGAGTTGTCTTCAGAGATGACACAAAAACAAAAAAATGGGACGCCATGGTGTGCGTCCCCTACTGCTTTTATGAATTATATCCTACGGAACCGTAGGGATTGGCGTCCTCCGCAGCGCCCTTCATGGTAGACGACCCGCTGTTACATGTTAACAATATCTATTGCTTCTTTGCGTTCTTTTTCTTTATGGCAAAAGGTACGATGCTCANCAGGAGAGCNNAAGAACCGAAACCAGCGTTGCAGCCGCCTCCGCCGCCATCCCCGCCATGGAATGAAGCCAGGTAGTAGGGCGGGTAGTTATTGGACGTCAATGATGACCTATTGGAGTAAATAGTAATGCGTCCCACTCCCACAAAGGCGTTTTCAGCTACCCAGGGGTCGGCGTATTCGAGGTCAAGAACCCGAAGCGCTGTACAATCTGCAAAAGCCTCATTCCCGATTTGCGTCACAGAAGGCATAGAAAGCTCCGCCAGAGAGTAGTTGCTGTCAAAAGCGTTGCGTCCTATTGTTCTTACTATCGGCATATAAATATCTGACAAAGAATAACAGTTTGCAAACGCGCCTTCGGGTATGTTCTCCATTTCATACATGTAAGCGTACTCCAGGCGTTCGCACCCTCTGAAAGCGTTTTTCCCCATTGAATACACGTCGTACAAAGAAATGTCCTCTAAATTAGTGCAAGCGTAGAAAGCTTCTTCGCCAATTATTTCGAGATAAGGAAAATCTACGCTCATAAGGGATATGCAGCCAAAGAACGCTCGTCTTCCCACCTGTGTCACTTGCTCACCAACTATAAAAAGAGGCGCTGCGCTGTTCATCGACATCGCGTTGTCCGGAATGAACGTCTGTCCGTTTTCAAAAACGAGCCCAAATGGAACAGTAGCTCTGTTTAACGTCTGCCACGCAGTCGAGTTGAGCGACGTATAGCCAACTATCCATAGCGTATCCCCCGCCGCGTATCTGGGCAGAGCCGCTCCCGAGTTCAAGCTCGAAGCCGACACCTCGTAGCCAGCCGCAAAAACTGGAAGCGAAGTCGCCGTAACCAAAAAAATAAATAACGCCAAAGTAGTACAAATAAGTTTTATCATCTTTATCATAACCGATCATCCTTTCATAACATTGAATTTTAATTTTAAACATCAGCCTTTTTGTTGCCCGCGGAAATCATAAAACCCGCAAATACTCAAATCCAAATTTTCCTATACTATAGGCTTAATATGTGTTTTATGTATGTCA
>WRNQ01000148.1 GCA_009776565.1 Synergistaceae bacterium
CAATTGCCCTTCTAAAGACCTGATACATAGGATTTGTTAAATGAGAGTAACAAAAGGAAAAACAAAAACAGAGAATAAACCAGCGAAAAAATCAAAAACTACTAAAAAAACGTCATTCAAGAGTACTGCACCTGCTAATAAAGGAAGCAGTATAAATCCGTCAATTGTCGATGGAAAAACTTTAGTTATTGTGGAATCCCCAACTAAAGCAAAATCTCTTTCCAAAATGCTTGGAATAAATTATATTGTGCGTTCAAGTATCGGACATATCCGCGACTTGCCCAAAAGCCGCCTGGCTGTAGATATTGAGAACGACTTTAAGCCTGAATATATACTGGTCAAAGGTAAAGCCGCTATAAAAAATGAACTTTCAGAACTTTCAAAGTTTGCAAAAAAGACATTGCTTGCGTCCGACCCTGACAGGGAAGGAGAAGCTATTGCATGGCATCTTGCAGATTTACTGGGTATAGACCTGCATGACAAATGCAGAGTTCGTTTTTACGAAATAACTCCTGACGCGGTCAAAGAAGCTATAAAAAAACCTGATGAAATAGATGCAAAGAAAGTAGATGCTCAACAGGCAAGGAGAATCCTTGACAGGCTTGTTGGCTACACTTTAAGTCCGGTTCTTTGGAAAAAAATTCGTTTTGGACTTTCGGCAGGAAGAGTGCAATCCGTCGCTTTGGCGATTATTTGCGAGAGAGAGCGGGAAATTCAATCTTTTGTACCTGAAGAATATTGGACGATAGTTATAGAAGCAACGTCGAAAGATGGTAAAAGAGAATATACTCTCCGGGCTCATACTCTTGATGGCAAAAGCCTTTATAAAGAAGGGAAATCTCTTCTCATAAAAGATGAAAAGGCAGCTGACAGGATAATAAATGAAGTAAACAACAACAAAATAATTGTCACTGCCTTTAATATAAGGGAAAGTTTGCGCAAAGCCCCGCCGCCTTTCCGTACAAGTACGCTGCAACAGGAAGCTTCGCGCCGGTTAGGTTTTCCTCCGCGCCGCACGATGAGAATAGCGCAGGAACTTTTTGAGGGCATAAACATTCCGGGCAAAGGATCCGTTGGATTGATAACTTATATGAGAACGGACAGTCTGAGACTTGCAAATGATGCCGTCAATTCTTTCAGAGATTATATTAAACAAAATTTCGGAAATGAGTATTTGCCAAAGTCGGGTATTGTTTACGCTGCGGGTGGACTTAGCCAGGACGCGCATGAAGCAATACGTCCAACGGATATATTTCTCTCGCCCCAGTCAATAAAAAGCTCATTATCTCCTGACCAATTCAAGCTTTATGATATTATTTGGCGTCGCGCGGCAGCTTGCCAGATGGCGCCTGCAAAAGTGGCCAATTCAACTCTTGATGCAATAGCAGGGAGCGTTGGTTTGCGACAACTGGGCGAGGTTCTTGTTTTTGAAGGATATGGGAAAATATGGCCTCTTGAACTGAAAGGCGAACGTATGGAAAGCGCGCTCGTGGGAGAAGAATTAGTTGCAACATCCGCTTTAAAAGAACAGAAATTCACACGTCCCCCGGTAAGGTATTCTGAGGCGTTACTTATTAAAAAGCTGGAAGAAGATGGGGTAGGGCGGCCTTCGACTTATGCCTCAATCGTCGACACCCTGGGCGACCGTAATTACGTTAAAATCAATGAAGAAAAACGTTTGGAACCTACTCCACTTGGAGTTGTGGTGGATGACTTTTTACATAAACATTTTAATAAAGAAAATTGCTCCTCCATAATAGATATCGGATTTACGGCGGAAATGGAAAAAAATCTGGATGAAGTTGAAGAAGACAGAAGAAAATGGCTTGAGGTTGTAAGAGAATTCTGGGAAGATTTTTCTAAAACAGTTGAAGAAGCTCAAAATGCTGAACATGTTAAACTTCCTGAAGCGGAGCCTATCGGTGAGGATTGTCCAAATTGCGGGCAGGCTCTTGTCTTAAAGAACGGAAGGTTTGGAAGTTTCATCGCATGTTCCGGTTATCCGGATTGTAAATATACCCGCCCAATTTTAGAAAAAATAGGAATAAAATGTCCTAAATGCGGGGAAACAGAAGGCGGCGAAGTGGTGAAACGACGCAGTCGCAACGGAAGAACTTTTTATGGTTGTTCAAAATATCCAAATTGTGACTACGTATCCTGGAATCAGCCGATCAGTGAAAAATGCCCTGAATGCGGAGAAACAATGCAGAGAAAAGACAAAATGATGACTTGTCCGCAATGCGGTCATAAATTAAAATGAATAAAGTATCCATTGTAGGAGGCGGTCTTGCAGGCAGCGAAGCAGCGTGGCAGCTAGCAAGACGAGGTATTGAAGTTATTCTCTTCGAAATGCGTCCCAATAAAAGCACTCCGGCTCATAAAACAGATAAATTTGCGGAAATCGTGTGCAGCAATTCTTTTGGGGCAAACGATATTTCAAGCCCCGCCGGTATTTTAAAACGAGAACTCAAAATCTTTAACAGCCTTATAATGGAATGCGCGGAAAATTCACAGGTACCTGCCGGTAAAGCGCTTGCCGTAGACAGAGACATTTTTTCGAGCCTTGTCACAGAACGCCTTTCATCAATGCCAACAATAAAAATAATCCGCGAAGAGATTTCCGAGCCCCCGGAAGGGGCGGTCATAATTGCCACAGGTCCTTTGACTTCTATGCCGCTGGCACAATCGCTAAAAAGTTTAATTGGAGACGACTACCTTTCATTTTATGACGCTGTTGCGCCCATTATTTTAGCTGAGTCGATAGACAGATCTGTAGCATGGAAAGCCGGGCGTTACGAGCGCGGCTTTGATTACTATAACTGTCCTATGAACAGGGATCAATATATTGCGTTTTATGAAGCTTTAGTATCCGCGCAAAGAGTAGTCCCGCACGAATTTGAAAAGGATTGTTCATTTTTTGAAGGCTGTATGCCCATAGAAGAGGTTGCAAGAAGGGGCATTGATACATTGCGGTTTGGCGCACTGAAACCCGTAGGTTTAGCCGACCCTGGTACAGGACGCGAGCCTTATGCCGTAGTTCAATTGCGACAGGACAATATTGAAGGGACCATGTTTAATTTAGTTGGTTTTCAGACGAGTTTGCGCTATGGAGAACAGGAAAGGGTATTCAGAAGCATTCCCGGACTTCAAAATGCTGAATTTGTCCGGTTTGGAGTTATGCACAAAAACATTTATGTCAATGCTCCACAAGTGCTTGACGCCTCGCTTCGCCTGGTAACTTTAAAAGATATAAATGCGGATGTCTTCTTAGCCGGTCAGTTGACAGGAGTGGAAGGATATATGGAAAGCACGGCTATGGGACTTGTAGCCGCGCTGAATATGTTCTGTTCATTAAAACAAATCCCATATATTGTTTTTCCGCGTGAGAGCGCAATTGGATCGCTTTTGGATTACTTGAAGAATGCGGATGCAAAGCGCTTTCAGCCCATAAATGTGAACCTTGGTATTTTCCCTCCGTTGCATGGAAAGAAAATCAAGAGTAAAACTGAGCGATGTCAAATGGTTGCCGGAAGAGCAATTGAGAAAACATTGGAAATGGCGTCAGAATATGATTTCATTTGAGCAAGCCGCCGACTTATTTATAGAAAAAGTCAGGAGCAATGCAGGAACAACGGGTAACACAGCCGTAAATTATTCTGTGGATATAGCGCAATTTGCTTATTTCATTGAAAGGCTTGGAATAAGTGATATTTCTGAAGTAACTCCTAAAATACTAAAATCCTACATAAGAGAAATGAGCGGTTGGTATCAGAAGTCTTCAATAGCAAGAAAGATATCTGCTTTACGCTCTTTTTTCTCGTTTGCGGCAGAGTTAGGCTTAATTGCCAACAACCCCATGAAAACGATAAAAGGGGTTACAGCGCCGCGCCCGCTCCCTAAAGCGGTTTCTAAAGAGGCAATTAATAGAATGCTTGAACTTGCAAAAGAAAGCAAGAATCCTGAGCGGGATACTTTGATATTTGAGCTTTTATATGGAGCGGGACTTAGAGTATCGGAACTTGTCGCGCTTAAGTGGGAACACATTGATACAGAATCAATGTGGCTAGTTGCGTCGGGCAAAGGCGACAAGCAGCGCCGCGTTCCGTTCGGACGTTTTGCGGCAAAAGCTCTCTCTGAAGCATACCAAAAGTATGGAAAAAATACTGAATATATACTGCCCGGCGATAGCGGCGAAAAATCAATAAATGTACGCACCGTACACAGGATAGTAACAGGAATTGCGCGAAAATCAGGAGCGTTTTTCGTTACGCCGCATGTCTTAAGGCACTCTTGCGCGACTCATATGCTTGAAGGCG
>WRNQ01000149.1 GCA_009776565.1 Synergistaceae bacterium
CTGTCCAGAAATTTTTTTATATCCTTTATCTTGTAATTTTTCATAAAAACCAGCTCCTTAATGTTTAGTATGATTATCTTATCATTATTTCCTATTTTATTTGCTATATTCCAATTATTTAACTTTTAACGCGTTTGACCGATAAACAAAATGCAATGTACACCAAGAGCGGAGGAATAATAATGGCAAACAGAATAACAACCGGAATGATGAATGGGATGCTATTAGGCAACGTGCAGAATAATCTTGCTAATATGTTAAAACTACAGGAACAAATGACTACAGGACTAAAATTCTCCAAACCTTCAGACGACCCGATAGCAGTAGCTCGCAGCCTTGGTATAAACACTTCAATTTTTGAAAATGATCAATATATAAAAAACCAGCAAGATGCNGTTTCATGGCTTCAAGCATCNGGCAATACATTTAATCAGTTGCTTTCAGACGCGCAACGGATACGAGAACTCACGATTTACGCAGGGGACGGCGCACTTTCTAATGAAGAACTTAAAGCTATTTCAGAGGAAATAAAACAAATAAAAGAATCGATGCGCAATACGGCAAATACTTCCGTAGCTGGCAAGTACCTCTTATCCGGGCTTGATACGGGAACAAAACCGTTTACTTTTGACGCTTTTGGAAGAATAGTATATAACGGTTCAGATAAAAAAATTAATTTTGAAATTGAAAAAGGGGTTGTGAGCGAAGTCTCATTTGCGGGAAGCGAAATTTTTGCAAGTAACGAAAAATCTTATAATGTAAAGAGCCATTACGTTCCGCTTGACTGGACCTGGACAGGGAGGGCGGAAAAAATTCAAATCAGGCTTGGAGACGATACTATCGTAAAGGTTCAAATCCCTGAAATATGGATAGATGAGATTGCAACGGGGAGTACGGATTACTCAGATTTCAACAGATTCCGCGACACGGGAGAACTGCGTGGAATTACATTGGATCAGTTAGCCGAGCTTTTCAGCCGCTCCATTAAAGAAGGCGGAGCGGATAAATTAATTGGAGTAAGTGTCGAAAAAGATTTAGCTAACGGAGTGCAGCGTCTCGTGTTTACCAGCAATACAGGTCAACCTCTTCAGATAACGGGGTGGCCGGACACCGATATGGCCCCGCTTGAACAAAGTATTGTCGGACTTGAAATGAATATGAGCAATATTGATTGGAACAGCAATGTTTTAATGGGAGATAAACAAGTAACGTTTCCTCTCAATTCCGCAACGTTCGATATTTCAGTGGACGGAACAGTTAGTACCATAACGCTTCCGAACGTTCCATACAGTAATTTAGCAGACCTGGTTGCCGATTTAAACGCGAACTTACCGGCTAATGTGAGTTGTAGCGAAGTGAACGGGCAGCTTGTACTTCACGCTCCTGGGGGTGAAACTATCAGTGTCGGCGGCGCTGACGCTGTAAAACTATTTGGAAATATAAATAAAAGCGTGCTGCCGGATGCAAAGGGGCTTATGGGAAATATCAACTCGTCAGGGTGGCTGCCCGATAAACTTGGAAAATCCATAACCATAACAGCCAATGGTAAAGAATATGATTTTGACCTTGATGATTACTCAAACATTTACGATCTTGTAAGGGATATAAACCTGAAAATTGTCCCAATGAGCGGAGAGCCCGATGTTGCAAGCATTGTTAATGGCCGGATAAGTCTCCGGATAGCGGGAGATATATCCGTTGCGGATAAAGCGGGGACATCTGGGCCGACTGCCGGAGGAACCATGCAGCTTTTTGGGTTTAACGACATTGTTGGTACAGCCAGTTCGCTTACTTTCCGCGTTGGAGGGGATAATCCTGTACAAGTATTCATAAGCGAAGGCGATACGTTAAGCGATATAGCTTCGAAAATAGAAGCTGTAACCGGTATGGCCGCCAGAATATCTTCTGACGGAACGCAATTGGTTGTTGTAGCCAAACGTGACAGACCATATCCGGATGATTTTTTGAGTTCAAATGTCGCGACCGAATCTCTTGCTTATCCTCAGTTTTCATTGACAGCCACGGGCGCCGCCGTTCAGTTGTTCGACTTTCAATTAACAACCGATGTAGCGTCCGGCAATATTCAAGGTTCAATCGTTTCTCAGGAAGTCCGGAGCCCTACCGACCACAGCCANATAGANTTACTGAAATATCTCGGGATGGAGACAGCTCTCAAGAGCGTNGAGTTTGCTTCGGGGCAAACCCTGGATGTAGGGCCGGAAGGACTCCACTGGAGAATTATGAGTGGTAACAATGTGGTCGATCTCAGGCTTTCTGAAGGAAGCTATACTATGGAACAAATTGCTGAAAGGCTTCGGAATGCCGGTATTGGTTGGCTGGAGGTTACGGTCGACGCTTTTATCGCTCCCGAACAGCTTAATCAAGACGCCACNGAAGCGGGTCTTGCAACCAGCAATAATTACGAAGGTCCAACGAGCAGGTTAGTGATTAAAGCTGTTCAAAACATGCCCGTGACGCTTCTTGATATGAACGATTCGGGATATGCGGATATGATGGGACTTTCTTCCGCTATCAGAACTGATAATAACTCAAATCCTGTGAATTTCTCATCGGCTGCGTGCCTTGACGCAAATACTCCGGCGTACCTGAAGGTAGTTGTTGGGGACGGAAAAACGTATACCGTAAAACTCAGCCGCAAAGATATCGTCGACCTGAGTACTAATCAAGTCGACCGCAATAAAGTAATGGCTCAGATAGCCAAACAGGTGAACGAGCAAAGCGGAATGGAACTCCTGCGGGTTATAAAATCAAACGAAAACGCCGGAGGGCTTACACAAAGCTCACTGTTCTCAACCACAGGAGAACCCGTAAGTATCATNGATATGCCCGTTCCCGACTCNAATTGGAGCACTTATTCCATGGGCATAGCAATGCAAATGGGAATTCATACNGGGATAACCGCAACTCCTGTTATGGCTGATGACGATACTATCGGCGGTTTTGGCGCCACGCCGGGAACTATCCGTATACGTTCGATGGGAAAAATGGTCGATATAGACGTCCTGGCAACTGATACTGTTAAGGATGTGCTTGATAAGATCCGCGATCAGGCGGGCGATTGGCTGGAAATAAATTATTTCGATGAGGACATGAGTAACAACGGCAACGAAGTAATGTTTGCAATATGCGCAAAAGATGGTTCTGCCGTCAGCATTTATGATTTATCGGGGAACGTGGCGGAAACTGGCTTAATGTGTGATAACGCTGTTAATGGGACAGTAGACCTCAATACAAGCTGGCCAACGTTTGTTGACGGAGACATATTGACAATATCAGTTGCAGGCTACAGCCATACAATAGATCTTTTCGCGGCGCAGGAATCTGTGAGCAGTTTTACTCCTCAGGCATTGGCGGATCTCATTAATTCCCGCTTTCAGAGCGATGATATAAGAGCGGAGATTAACGACGCCGGCGAGATGATTCTTTATTCCCCGCGCGGCTACAAAATTGAAGTCGATAGTAATCCCGCTGCTGCACCTCTAAACAATGTAGCTGCCGATATTTTCGGAACTTCATTTACTAATCAATCGCGAGGAGGCGCTCCCAATTCAATAAATAACCAGCAGAATATAACGGCCCGAAGCGGCGCCAACACCATGCAGGCAAATTTCTTTGACGTGCTTGATAATTTATCCGCCACAATGGAAGCGGAAAACAGAAAAGCTTTAAGCGAATATCTGCTTCCTCAGATAGACAGCTTTATCGATAATTTGCTGAAATGCATGGCAACTGAAGGAGCTCTCGAAAATCGTTATACAAATAATATGCTTCGTTTTAAGTCAAACAATATTAACCTTGTTGAGCTTTTCGACAATGTCGCCGGAATTGATTTGTCAAAAGCCGCTACGGATTTTGCTATGTTCAATGCCATATACGAAGCAAGCCTTGCGGTCGTTTCGAGAATAATTCAACCAACGTTAGTTGACTTTTTGCGATAAAAATGAGATATTTTCTGCACCCAGGCTCGTAGCGCCAGGAACGACAGTTTGGCGCGGGCAATTTCAATTAGTGTCAAAACACGTTATTCAATAGCTTTGCACCTCACAAAGCCGCAAAGCTAATGTTTTNTATTTCATATTTATCTCAGTTACTTTTTAAAAAATGACTTGGATGTTGCGTAATGCTGTTCAATAAATTAGATTTTATTCGCGGAAGTGCGCGGATAAGAAAGGGAAGATAAAGTGATGACGCACACCTATTCAATTAATACAACGAGATTTGGAGAACTGTTTTATTGTGAAGAAGATGTAATTGTTTTCCCTCGTGGTATTCCGGGATTTGAACG
>WRNQ01000150.1 GCA_009776565.1 Synergistaceae bacterium
TCAGGCCGGGGCGCCCAGAGGCCGTCCCCTACAGTTCTACGGGGCGATGGCTGTGGTTAAAGTACCTCTTTGTCTTTGCTTTTGTCTTTGTCTTTGTCTTTGTCTTTTACTGATCACTGATCACTGATTACTGATTACTGATAACTGTCTTTGTCNTNTACTGTCNACTGTCAACTGTCNACTATCTGGTCCAGATATGGCTGTAGACCTTCTACATCGCTTACCGCAACTGAAAAAGATACTGCCCCGGCTTGTGTGTTTTGGCCCGCCTTTTCGGCAATTTCCTTAATTATATTGATTTTCTTCTCGCTTTGAGCCAATATCATGATGACTTCTTTTTCGTCTTGCAATGTCACCTTAAAAAATTTTTCCACGCTGTTAAGCGAAAACCCTCTTGCGTTTAGTATAGTGCCACCGGTGGCACGCGCGCCACGCGCCGCGTCCATGACCTCCTCACTGTATCCTCTGTTCACCACCGTTATTATTAATTCATATTCAGGTTGATTATTCATTTTTTCTTCCTTTCTTTCTTCAAAAGGTCTGCCGGTATCGAAGCTTTTTTCGCACTCGCAATTTAAAGGCAACGTAAATGCAATCCCCTGCCCCGGTTCCTTCAAATCCAGCGCTAAATTTATATTGTGAAGCAGGTCATGCGCCTCATCCTCGGGCATGACGCTTAAGTGAACCGATTTTTCGCTTTGTCCAAGTCCTAAGTAATTCAGTATCTTTGAGTTGGCAGTTCCCTTCCCTAACATCATCAGATTGACCAATGCGTTCTGATTCTTAAATAATCCGGCTATCTTGCCGCCGTTTTTTCTATCATAAACTGCAATTAGAATAGACAAAGGCTGCAATTCTATTTTTTCGTCCTGCATTTTGCTTTTTATCCTTTCTATCACTTCGAGATAATTATTTAAAATTCATTATCCGGTTCTCCGCTGCTCAAAGCGGCTCGCGCCCTTTTTAATTTCAGATTATACAAGACTCCAACCACCTGTAATGTCACGGGCGGCATCATGGCAATCATGCCCACCACTCCGAAAGCGTCAATTATAGCGTTACCGCCCATTGATTTGCAAGCCCCAAGCGTGAATGGCAACACAAAGGCTGCGCTCATAGCGCCGGCGGCTACTCCGCCAGAGTCGAACCCTATACCGACAAAGATGTTCGGCACGAAAAAAGACAGGGATAACGCAGTAATATAGCCAGGGATTAAAAACCACCATATCGAGATTCCAGTTAATATGCGCACCATTGCGAGCGACATTGCAATTCCGAATCCGGACGCCATACAAAAAAGCAACAAACCTCTTGAGATAGCTCCGTTTGTAATTTCCGCGACTTGTTTGGTCAAAACGTGGACAGCCGGCTCCGCCACAACTACGCAAGCCCCCACAATAAGACAAATGGGCACAAGTATCCAATTGTGATCCAGCGCTCCCATGGCCTCGCCAAGGAATTTCCCCGCCGGCAGAAATCCTCTGTTAACTCCCGCTAAGAAAATAGTCAGTCCAATCATGAGGTAAAGAAGTCCAACACTAATTTTAACAAGCTCCGACCTCGAAAGTTTAAGATGAGTGACCTGAAAAATCGCGAAGATTCCGACTATGGGTACAATTACCATAGCAACTTCCCAGAAAGAACGTATAAGTCCTTCTCCAAACAGCTTAAGCATCTCGGAGAACGAGTCGACAGTGGATTGCGGCACTACCTCATAATTGCTGGATTGGGCGTTGAAGAACAATCCAACAGCAAGGACAGCTAATATCGGACCAATTGAGCATATTCCGCATAAGCCGAAATTGTCCTCCTCCGATCCTTTTCCGCTGCTAACCGCCGCGACTCCCGCCCCCAAAGCCAAAAGGAAAGGAACTGTGACAGGACCAGTGGTTACAGCCGAAGCGTCAACCGCGACCGCCAGGTAATCGAACGAAAGTATCCCAAAGGCAAGCACTATGCTGTACAATGCCACAAGCAAGCTTGAGAGTTTCACTCTGAATAATATACGCAACAGCGCAAGTATTAATGAGATGCCGACCCCGCACGCTACACTGCACAAAAATATATAGTCCGGTACGGATGGGACTTGTATCGTCATAACATGAAGGTCAGGCTCAGCTACAGTTACCAGGAAACCAAATATAAAACACCCATAAATCAACAATTTTAAACTTCTTGACCTTAAAAAAACAGAGCCTATATGCATTCCCATGGGCATCATGGACATTTCCACGCCAAATGAGAAAAGTGTCAAACCCACTATGAGGAGCGCCATTCCGCCCAGCATAAGGCTTATAGTTCCAATAGGCATGGATACGATAGTGAAATGAATGAGCAAGATAATGAGTCCTATAGGTAAAACAGCCTGTATAGACTCTCTTAATTTATCCAATAAGACAGTTTTCATATACTACTCCTTTATCGTTTAAGTTAGTGGTTGTTTAGTTGATTATTATAGTTCCGGCGCGTTACTGAAAACTGCGTTCAACAGTAAATCATTGCCAAGGTTCTGCGTATTAATTATTCGCAGCGAATAATTCTCCGTTTCCTCCATACTATTAACCAGCAGATTGTTTGTTAAACCTATTCCCTGCCCGAAAAATCTGGGGGCGATAAAAAGCGCTGCTCTGTCCGCAAATCCGCCTTTTATAAAAGAAGAATGAATAGTTCCTCCGCCTTCTACTAACAGTCTTTGAATTCCTATATCTGAAGCCAGTGATTTTAGAGCCTCTTTTATTGATATATGTCCATTTTCTTCGTTGATTGCTATTATCCGTACTCCCATTTTCTCAAAAATCGCTCTTTTTGTTGATTGAAAATCCCATGCGTTTTTTGTACATATTATTATCGTTCCTGCCCCTGTCACTTTTGAGTCTTCAGGAGTTTTAAGATGCGTGTCCAGTATGACGCGGACAGGGGAACGTCCTTTTGCAAGTCTTACTGTAAGCTCAGGATCATCTTTTAGTATAGTGCCAATACCTACAAGAATTCCGTCATGCTCTGCGCGTAATTCGTGTGCGTACGCGCGCGCTTCGGTTCCCGTTATCCATTTGCTTGTTCCGTCGGCCAGAGCAATCATACCATCCAAGCTCATGGCGGCTTTAATTGTCACCCATGGTCTGCCTAAAGTTACATTGCGAATGAATCCTCTGTTTATCCACTTGCATTCCGCCTCAATCCTTTTGCCTTCTTCTCCGTCCTTGCTTATCATCAGCGTTTCAATTCCCGCATCCTCAAGAGCTTTTATTCCCACACCACTGACTTTTGGATTTGGGTCTGGCATTCCAATCACAACGCGTGAAACGCCTTCTTCTATGATACGAGGGGTGCATGGAGGCGTAAGCCCAAAATGATTGCATGGTTCAAGCGTTACGTAAAGAGTTGCCCCGCGAGCTGAGGCGCCGTTTGAACTCATATTCGCAAACGCGGCGACTTCCGCATGTGCAGAACCCCGGCTTTCGTGCCAACCTGAGCCGATAATCCTTCCGTTTCTTACAATAACACATCCTACCCTTGGGTTCGAGAGCGTGTCAGTTCCTTTTGCCGCAAGCTCTAAAGCTTGCCTCATATAATATTTATCCATACTAAGATTATACAATAGATATTGATTTAGCAGTATAATTAAAAAAAATCAAAAGGGGGTAGTTTCATGTTTCTTCGCTTTTTGTTGGTAGTGGTACTGGTGCTTCATAGTTACGCCGCTTTTGCGTCTGATATTGTTTCTGAGGTTTTTCCTCTCGAGCGTAATGGCGTTAAGCTCTACCTTGAGCGTATGCAGCCTTCGGACGACGCGCCTTCAAATCAGATATTGCTTGTCCACGGGCTAACTTATTCTTCACACGAATTTGATGTGAATGTCGGCGATTACAGCTTTGCGCGTTTTCTGATCAATAACGGATACGCGGTATGGCTTTTGGATATTGCCGGATATGGACGTTCAGAGAAAGTTCCGGATGGGTTTATGACGAACTCTGATTCTGCGGCTGAAGATATAGCTGCGGCCGCAAAATTAATTATAGAAACTTCGGGACAGGGTAAAACAGATGTTCTCGGATGGAGCTGGGGAACTGTCACAGGAGGACGTTTTGCAGCAAAATATCCGGATATGGTGCGCAAATTGGTTCTTTACGCCCCCATACTGGCGGGTCTTGCGGATATCGAGGTGACCGATCCATATATTATTCCAAACTGGGCTCACGCGGCTTCGGACTTTCAGGTCAAAGAGGATAAAACTATTGATTA
>WRNQ01000151.1 GCA_009776565.1 Synergistaceae bacterium
CTGCGTCAGAAGGCGCAGCAATCGGGCCGAATGTTGAGTTTATAATGTCAGCAATACGCTGAGCTGTTGTAAAGTCAGGATTTCGCAATAGCAAAGCCACCTGACCTCCGTTTGTAAAGCCTGTGGACACTCCGCGCTCAACTATAGCTCCGCCCGGGATTCTTCCCGCAGTGGAGATATTTTTTGAAAGGCTCGCCGCAGCGCCTTGCACTGCATAACCGCCTACAAGAACAGGTCCTTGAGCTACCGCATAAATTGTTCCATCCGCCGCCTTAAGCGGAGCTTGAAGCAACGTACCTCCCTGGAGGCTTTTTGCGTCAGCAATTGCATTGACTATAACGTCTATCGGCTGCCCTTCCCTTATATAAGGCGGTAATTCGGCCATTATTGTAACTGCGGCTGCATTTTTTGTTGAAAGCATTTTGGGGTCGAGAGTTACGCCAAATTGCTGCATCATATTCCCCATCATTTGAGCTGTCATTTGAGCTTTGTCTCCCGTTCCCTGAAGCCCAACCACAAGCCCCACTCCTACAAGCTGATTTGAACGGGCGCCTTCCACATCCGCGAGATCTTTTATGCGTACTTCCGGATTTACCGGCAAAGGCGCCTCGTTTCTAACGCCTGAAAATGCTGCGCTATTGGCAATAAGAATTATTAAGACAGCTAAAAACAGTATTGCTTTGTTTTTCATCGCAATCACTTTCTTTCTAGAATATGGCTTGAAGTATCTGTGTTAATATCCCAGGCTTCTGTAAGCGGGTCAATGAACCTCTGCCTTTTATTCCAATATCGGCATTGGCTATCAAGTCGCTTCTTATCTGATTGCGCGCATCGACATCCTGTGGCCGGATAACCCCAATAATCTGAAGCTGCAACGTCTCGTCGTTCGTTTTGAGGTCGCGCGTTCCTTCTATCACCAGGTTTCCGTTTGGAAGGACATCTATGACCATACACGAAATCAGAGTGGTAGCGGAATAAGTGCGCGAGGTCGTACCGTCTCCCTTGTTNGAAGCNGCGGTATTNAGCCCAAACGCGCGTATAAAGCTGAGGATTCCTGTCCCNTCCGATACCGAAGAGGCNGTGTCCTTTTTGAGGTCTGTTTTCCCTGCGTCGCTTGTCTTTGTGCTCTCAACAACCCTGACGTTAATTATGTCGCCTACGCTTGTAGGGCGCTTGTCAGTGACCCAATTGGTCTTATCGTTCCAGAGCGAAACAGCCAAAACACATCCTGAACTGAGAATTATAAATCCAATACAAAACGTTAATAAAAATACTTTCTTCATCATTTTAGCACCTCCACACGATCCGGACTTCTTATTACGCCGGAGACAGTTTTTTTGCTGGCGAGATTTTTCACGCTTATGACATTACCTTCATAGCCGCTCTGTAGAGCTTCTCCTTTTGACTCTATCGTTAAACCATTTAAATTTATGAAGAGAGTAATTATCTTTCCTTTTTGTATTATCGGCACATCGGTTATTAAACTGAGCAGGATCATTTCTCCCTGTTGTTGAGATTTGCGTATGGATTTTCCCGTCACTTCTTCCGGAGAGCTCGCATAAACATTAGGAGTTACTATTTTTACTGAACGTTCTCCGATATCTTCGGCGCGAATTATTTCTCCTCTTTTTATGGAACGTTTTAGTATCTGGACAGGCTGATACCATGTTAATCTCACTAGTACGGAACGCTCTTCCCCTCCGCTATCCCGAAATTTCAGATTAGTGGATGCTGACCCCGGAACGATTGAAGCGGGGCCTGACAATTGCCCCGGCGGTACTTTCCCTTGTGGAACTGCATCTACATCGTATTTCCAATTTGATAGTTTTTTTACTGCCTCTCTAAGATAACGCCAGTCTTCTGAGGATTGTTCTCCAGTTTGCCTGGCGTTTCCAATAACTTCAATCGGAACCTCTGAAGGCATCCTTAATTCTATCCTGACGCCTGATATACTGCTCTTTTGAAGAGCGTCTATCACTTTTTCCCTATAAAGGATTTTCGAGTCAGGCGCCGAAAAGCGTAACATTCCGGCAATACGCGATGCCTCTCTTGGACCTTCAATATCGGCTATTTCCGACAAGGTAAACGAACCAAAAGCAGTGCTTATACTGTCCGCAATCCTTATGTTCAATACATCAACATCTGCGGCGCATACTCCAACCTGCGACGTGAGCAGAACTGATATAAAAAAAAGGAGCGGAATTGCTCTCCGCACCCTCCTCAACTGGTTAAAGTTTAACTGCATGTAAATTACTTCCCTTAATACCAAGTTTACGAAACAGAATCTGCATTTTACGAGCGTGGGTAATAATACTTGTCCTGCAAAACGTGTAAATATACCGATTGCGGAAAGAAGTCTGCACTCTGCTTTGAGGAACAAAAACAACAAGACATATGTTCCTGAAGCGTGATAATTCAGAACTTCTGCTTCGTATGTGTTTTTCCACCCTGGTATTTTTAACATTTCTACCGGATTTCATAAAATTTACCGCTTGAGACCTACCGCAGTCTGTAATAGATTATCCGCTGTCTGTAGGGTCTTTGAGTTTGCTTCATACGCTCTTTGAGCAATTATCATGTCAACCATTTCTTCAACTATCTGTACATTTGACATTTCAAGGATTTTCTGGCGGATTTCTGACATCCCGTCTTCCCCCGGGTTTCCTATAATGGGCGCTCCGCTTGCTGGAGTCTCCTCAAAAATGGAACCTCCAAGCGCGCGAAGACCTGCAGGGTTAATAAAGCGAGCAAGCTCTATTTGTCCAATTTCCTGTGGGTCCACCTCGCCGCTTAAGCGGGCAAAAAATCTTCCATCCGGTTGAACGATTATTTCTACAGTATTCTCGGGAACAACGATTGCCGGTTCCAAAAGAAGACCGTCCTGACTCACAATCTGTCCTTCGGCGTCTACCTGCCATGCGCCGGAACGGGTATAAGCGATGTCTCCGTTCTGCCTCGTGACCTGAAAATAACCCTGATCTCCCGCAATTGCAATATCGAGAGGATTATCAGTAACCTGAAGATTTCCAATGGACATCATCCGTGAAGTTCCGATTACGCGGACTCCTAAACCAACCTGCACGCCTGTAGGAACTTGCGAATTCGGATCGACGGGAGTTCCAACTTCACGATTAATCTGATAGAGCAAATCCTGAAAATCTGCCCTCTGACGCTTGTATCCAGTCGTATTAACGTTTGCCAGGTTATGTGCAACCACGTCAAGATGCGTCTGTTGAGCTATCATTCCCGAAGCGCTTGACCAAAGAGATCGGAGCATTATTTAATCACCTCTGTTTATAGACTTAATCAACATTAAATTATTCAAACTCATTATTTGCTGTATGTAGATATCATTTTGGTAGTAGCTTCATCATGGGTCATCAGAGCTTTTGACGAAGCTTCATATGCCCTTTGAATTTCAACCATGCGCGCCATTTCTTCAACAACATTAACATTTGATTTCTCAAGGGTTCCAGGCAGTACAGCCGGCTCTTCTACAGGTACCGGAGCGCCCGACTGCGGCGTTTCAGCGAAAAGCGCTGAAAATCCCATTTGACGCAAAAGAGAAGGAGTCTCAAAAGTAACTATATCAAGCTGGGCTACAGCTTCTCCGTCTGAAATTATGAAGCCATCGTTAGTGAAGGTGAAGTCCGTGTTCTCGCCGATATTTACAGGAGCTCCGCCAGCCATGAGCATCATTCCATCCGATGTCACAATATTTCCCGTGCCGTCAATCTGAAAACTCCCCTGCCTTGAGTACAAAGTATCACCATCCCGGTTTCGCAGCGTAAAGAAGCCCTCTCCCCGCAAAGCCACGTCAAAGTGGTTATCCGTTACGGAATAAGGACCCTGGGAATCCGGCATGTAGGTGCTCGTCATTACGTTTGCAAAGCTCAGGTCGCCAATTAGGGTCTTTCCTTTAAAGTTCATCTGAAACGGCGGATACGTCATTATTTTTGTTTCCCCATCCTCGGACACCTTTTCTACCCTGTCCATAAGCAGATCGGGAAATGACTGNCTTACTGGAATNCTTTTGCGAAAACCCGCTGTGCTGACATTTGCCAGGTTATTTGACACGACGTCAAGATAAGTTGTCTGAACAAGCATAGCTGAACAAGCTGAGTAAAGCCCTCTTTGCATGAAAAAACGCTCCCTTTCACGAAACATCTACCGTTTATATCGGCAGATATTTT
>WRNQ01000152.1 GCA_009776565.1 Synergistaceae bacterium
AATACTCTGATGCCTAATACATACTTCTCATACCAATTTAGGTAATCTACTTGCGGCAGTTATATTGAGCAACTGCCGGTCACATCAGGTAGTCATTAACACGATAAACTTAAGTGTAATCCAGCTGCTTTTTCATCCATCCATTTTGGAATGCTGACAGTCCTTTTCACAGCTCGTCCATCCTTTATTTCGGCTCGAATAAAGGTTACAAATTCGCCATCTTCTGTTTTGATATCTTGAATAGATGAAGCTTTTGGAATTTCCATCTTTTTATCTGCAAGATACTCAATCCATTGAATCAAAGCGGACTGCCCCATATATATTGCATTTCCAAGTGTTTTCCCTTCACTTATGCAACCAGGCAAATCTGGATATGTGATTGTATAACTCTCGTCATCATTAGCGTGAAAAATTGCAGGATATACATATTCCATTGCGATAGCTCCTTTAAATTTTTAATTTATCGGACAGGAAGAGCTATATTAGCCCCGCTGCCCGTAATATTTCTCTTGCTGTATGCTTATTTATCTCGTTGTGATTCGGGACTTGTACTGGTCGGTAGCCTTTCTTTTCATATATTGCGTGGTCTCCGGTTCTATCCAGCCCCCCATGAACTACGTTCACCACGCAA
Organism: Synergistaceae bacterium; assembly: GCA_009776565.1. The sequence goes on from WRNQ01000152.1 coordinate 632, forward strand.
AATGAACCAATGTTTCTACAAGCGGGTTCACAAAAGGTTTGGGAGCGCAGACGTCTCGCCCGGCAAGCCCAACGATTCTAAATGGTAGGGCGGGGGCTCTGCTCCCGCCGTGTTCCGCTTAGCGCCAATTATAGTTTACATATTTATAGATTTTGCGGAGTTGAAGGTATTGAAAGAGGATATAACTGTGGCTGATTAGGTCACACATGTTTTTGCCGCTTAATTCTTTCGACAATAATCTTTGCTATTTCTCGAACTTCCCTTGGAAGGCGCATTTTTTCTCCAAGATATAGCCTTATTCCCGCATTCAAGGGATAAAGCAGTTCTTTTGAAGGAGAGCCTTCTATCGCTTCAATAATAGTCCTTGAAACCTCAGAGGAAACTGACGCCATTATAATGCAACCGCCGGTTAATAACTTATTTTCTATTCGCAAATAAGCTGGATGTTTTAGGAGTTCCAGTAACTCAAATAGAGCAGGTTCAGCTTTCTCAATCCTGCAATGCAGATGAAACAATTCCTGTAAAGCTCTTAGCGTGTCAGGATGTTCCGGACCCAATACCTTTACATAATTGACCCAACGGCGCTCGTGCTCATTCAGGTTTTGCGTATCCATGCCAGTAAATTCTCGTAAAGTATTCTCCGCATTCGCCCCAAAGACCTGAATTAGAAAATTAACAACGTCGTAGACGAGGAGAGCTTCCGCCCCTCCTCTGCGAATTAGGTAAAAGATATTAAAAAGGCGCTCCGTTAACTGAAAGGTTTTCCCGCGTTTGACCGGTCGAAGTTGCCCCTCTTCTTCGTATTCTTCTACTATCCCGCGCTTTATGAGCCGGTTCAGTATCGCGCTTGTTTCCGGCTGTTCCATCCCCGCTTCAGTTGCAATAATTCCAACCGGAGAATTCGCCCAAAGGCGCGCGAGTGAAACAAACACCTTGCGTTCCCTTGGAGGTAAGGTCTCCAAAGTGCCCTTAAAGTAGTCGGTATGGTCGTCTATTAATTCTTCCAAGTTACTCATCAGTGTCAGGAAAGAAAGCCCTCTTCCAAACCACGCAAGAATAGACGCCAGTCGGGGTAATCCGCCGGTGATTATGCGAAGGGCTTCCGCCTGTTGGTCATGGATACGATTCCCTGATACCGAGTACCAGAGTTCCTCGCATTCTTTTGTAGTTAAACGTTCGAGATTTAAGATTTTAAAGAAATCGTAAAAAGCTTTTTTATAATGTTCTATTTGATCGAAACGCGTGGTTGCAGAACCTATTAACATGATTCGTTTTTCTGTTTGCAGCACATTTCGCAGTTTCCAGCACTCCTGCTCGGAAAGAACGGAAAAAAGGTCGTTCATGTTTTCACAGATCAATAAAAGGCGTTTACCCTGTTGTTCGGCAAATTCCAGCAAACGCGCGCGCGCAATGTCCTCAGCATAGGGATTTTTTGGTCCCCCCGGAGGATTTTTCAACGCTTCATAAGTGGCGTTTTTTGCCTCCGAGGAAACTGGAATCTCCATTTTCAGTTGTTCGAGCCTACGTCCTGTTGTAGCGGTAGTATTAGTTGCATAGTAAAGAGCTTCTTTCCAAAAATCGTTCAAGGACAGTATTTCATAGTTTTCTTCCATAAATACAATCGGATGCCATGCAGCCTTAAGCTCTGGTATTGCCCTAATTTCTGTTGCAAGCCGGCGAAGCAGCATAGTCTTTCCGCTACCTCGCGGTCCGATAATCACAATATGTTGATTAATATCGCCTTTGTTTTTTTTCAGGGTGTCAACTAGAATTTCCAGTTCCCGATGTCGTACGCAAAACAGATCGTCAATTTCTCTATCGTCTAAAAATCCCGGGTTATATTTTGGAGGACGCCTCATTTACATATCCCATTGTTCTATTTTCTCTATAAGCTTGGCAAGTTCTCTTTCTCTGTCAAAAAACTCGTCTTGACCTGTAACCGGCGACCCAACTTTCCCCCGTAACTTTTCCGCTAACATTATTACAACCCCTTCCAATGTTTCAACAAATTTGATGACAACATTTATGCTGAAAGTATAAATACCTGCACAAGAATATAGCAACAATTTTGTTGTTATGATACTAATCTTTATTTTGTTTGTCAAGGAGTAATATTTACACAAAATAAACAATCGTATACACAAAAAAATANGCCGCCCTGTGCAGGTAATGGCTTATTTTTTAAGACTACAACCACCATACTTCTTTAGAGTTCAGTCCTCATTGCATGACAGGCGTTTTAATCGCAATAATCCGTTTCCATGATTCGTAGAGTCGTTCTTTTGATATTTTGCCGTCATGAACAAGCTTCACTAATGTCTGATGCGCTTTTTGGGGAAAATCAGGATCGTAAATCGTGAGGAGGGCGTTACTTGAAAAAATCAAAATATCCGCCCCAGCGTTTATTGCCAGATTGATAGTCTCTTCAATGTCGTATTTGTAAGTAAGGGCGCGCATATGTAAATCGTCCGTAATTATTAGACCTTTCCAGCCCAACATTTCACGCAGCATATTTGTCGTTATGCTATAAGAAAGAGAAGCCGGATATTCAGGGTCCAGCGCTTCGTGATAAACATGGCTTGTCATTATTGCTACAACCAGGTTTGAGTTTATAATTTCCCTGTAAGGCAAGAGTTCATAATCCTTCCATGTCAAAGTAATGTCAGTTACACCGAAATGGGTATCGTTTTTTGCGCTTCCGTGACCCGGAAAATGTTTTAAACAAGGCAGTATTCCCGCTTTATTCATCCCTTCAATATATGCGAGTACATGCTTTGTAACTATTTTGGGGTCATCTCCAAAGCTTCGCTCAACCCGTCCAATTGCAGGGCTGTCCGGATTAATGTTAAGGTCTGCTACAGGAGCAAAATTCATATCAATCCCCATTCTTGAGAGCTCTTGCCCTATTTTACCTGCTACATCAAGCGTTTGACTTTCATCTCCCTGTCCAAGCGTTTGCGCTGAAGGGAAATCTGCTTCAAAACCCCGGTCAGGCCGCAGACGTTGCACTTTGCCTCCTTCCTGATCAATAGCCACCCAAAGAGGAACAGGTGAAGCATTTGCTTCTTTGAGCGCTTTTACAAGTTTTTTTAGCCGCGCCGGAGATTCAATGTTCCGAAGCTTTCCGGCGCCGATTGTCATGTCTTTTTCGAACAAAACAACATTTCCAACAAAGCCTGCGCGTATATGCCTGATAATTGCAGAGTCTTCGTCCACTTCAGTTCCTCTGAAACCAACCATCAACATTTGCGCAGCCATTTCTTCTACAGATGGCTGCGCTGCTGACACACAATTAACACAACAAATCGCTGATATAACAATAACCGCTGCAACAATTATTTTTGTATTTTTCATTACTATCCCTGCGCCTACAATGTTTATACAAGCGGGACGATGTGGGCATCGTCTCCTACGTCCACTGTCTTTTGCGCGCCCCTATTTAACTTTGACTACCCTCTGATAAACAATTGCNGCAAGCGCCGCGCCAATCAACGGGGCTACGAT
>WRNQ01000153.1 GCA_009776565.1 Synergistaceae bacterium
GGATTATTGCCTCCCTTATTTGAGCAGGGCATGACGCGCGGTTTGGACACCTCACTGCCGCTTCCTCCGGCAGCCTCACTACAGGCGCGCCGCATACAGGACAAAATTTTGGCATTTCAAAAGCTTCCTCAGAGCCGTTGCGGGCTTCTTTAACAACTTCAATTACTTCGGGTATTATTTCGCCTGCCTTGCGTATTTTTACCAAATCCCCAACCCGCACATCCTTCCTCTTCACCTCATCCTCATTGTGTAAACTTGCCCGCTGCACTGTCGAGCCGCCAAGCCGGACGGGCGATAATTCAGCTATCGGAGTAAGGGCGCCCGTACGCCCCACCGAGATTTCTATTCCGACGACCCTGGTTTCTTTTTCTTCCGGCGGGTATTTAAAAGCGATAGCCCAGCGCGGAGCGTGTGAAGTGCCGCCAAGCTTATCCCATAAATCAATATCGTTGAGCTTAAACACAACCCCGTCCGTTACGTAAGGCAGGTCGTGACGAGCATTACGCCAATGTTCGATAAATAAATCCGCTTCGCGCTCGTTATCGCAAAGAGCAATCGCGTCCTGGACAGAAAAGCCTTTATCTGAAAGCCATTTTAGTACATCCGATTGTTTGCTTAATCCTATTTGCCCCGGATTAACAACGTAATAAGCGAAAAATGACAATTGCCTNTCGGCGGTTACGCTTGACGCCAGCTGCCTGAGCGCTCCCGCAGCGGCATTCCTGGGATTTGCCAGTAATGGTTCTTCCGTCTCTTCCCGCCGNCGGTTAAGCTCTTCAAAGACATTTTTGAACATTAGCACTTCCCCGCGAACTTCAATTTCCGGAGGACAATTACCATTTAATGCTTGAGGGACGCTCGCTATTGTCTTTATGTTATCCGTAACGTCCTCCCCGACTTTTCCATCACCTCTCGTTGCGCCTCTTTCGAGTTTTCCGTTCCGGTATAAAAGCGAAACGGCAACGCCGTCAATTTTCATCTCAGCCATGTAAGACGATGTCGTATCTTCAACGCCGCTGAACAGGTTTGGCACATCCGGGTTACCGGCGGAATTGATTTTGAAAAGAGTTGAACGGACTCGCGAAAAAAAATCCGTCAACTCGCTCTTATCAAGAGCGTTTTCAAGAGAAAGCATTGGGGTTCCGTGCGTAACTTTGCTGAATTTCGCGTTCGGAGCGCCTCCGACACTTTTTGTNGGAGANTTATTATCCGNAAGCTCGGGGTACATTTCCTCAAGGATTTTTAGTTCTCTGAAGAGTTCGTCGTACTCGCTATCCGATATAACCGGAGAATCTTCCTCATAGTACAGCCTCTGATGCNCGGATATTTCCTTTCGTAATTCCTGCATTTTCTTTTGTGATTCCTGCAACTCTTGCATAGGCTGCGGAAACAGCAATCCTTGCTGGGGCTTCTTCTTAGACGGCATTTTTGCCCTCACGTCCTATGTTCGCCATGAACCAAACAAGAGCCGCCCAGGTTTTCATATCCCTAAGAGCTCCGCTATTTAGCAAACCCGGAATTTCTGTTACGGGAATTTCAACTGTCGATAAATCTTCGTCTTCATCATGTTTAAGCCTTGATGATCTCAAATCCCTTGCGGCAAACAGGACTAACATTTCTTCACAATACCCGGGAGAAACATAAAAACGCCCTATTTCCTTTAAATCCTGCGGGTAGTATCCAAGTTCCTCCTGCAGTTCTCTTTTGGCAGTTTCACTGAAGCTTTCGCCTTCTTCTACAATTCCCGCGCATATTTCAAGCATATCAACGGCGGCGGCGTACCGATACTGTCTTACAAGTAATACACTGTCATTTTCGGTAATGGCAAGCACCCCAACGGCGGGTCTATGTTCGATTACTTCCCTTACAGCCTTTTTCTGTGAGGCCGTCTCCACTTCATCGACACGAAGATTAAGTATTTTCCCTGCATAAATATTTTTTGTACTAAGCCGTTTTTCTTCCCCCAAAATTCAACACGCCCTTAGTTATTTTTAATGTATATGATAATATATTTTCAGTTTAAAATATCGGAGTTTGAATTTTAAAAACTAAGGAGGAAATATGTCATGGTTGATCTCAAGGGAACAAAAACGGAAAAGAATTTGCAGGAAGCTTTTGCGGGCGAATCTATGGCGCGTAACAAGTATACTTATTTTGCTTCTGTCGCTAAAAAAGAAGGGTACGAACAAATAGCGGCTATTTTCCAGGAGACGGCGGATAACGAGAAAGAACATGCAAAGCTGCACTTTAAGGCGCTCAATGGGATTGGCGATACAGCGGCAAACCTTGCGTCGGCAGCGGCAGGAGAGCATGAAGAATGGACTTCCATGTATCCTCGCATGGCAAAGGAGGCTGAGGAAGAGGGATTTAAGGAACTTGCGATAATGTTTTCCGGTATAGCAAAAGTAGAGGCTGAACATGAAGCGCGTTATAACGAGTTTGCAAAAAACCTTAAAGAAGGACGCATATTTATGAAGGACGGGAAAGTGTTCTGGAAATGCCGCAACTGCGGCGCCATATATGAACTCAACGGCGCTCCTGAAATATGCCCTGTCTGTCAGCATCCGAAAGCTCATTTTGAAATTCAGGCGAAGAATTGGTAGAAAAACTCTCTACCGGAAACGATTATTTAAACAATATTAAGATTTATAGGAGCAAGACATTATGGATAGTTTATATCAACTCGTGGACGAGGTCTGGAAACTTTGGTTGGTTGCGGGAATTGTATTTATGCTGATTGAGGGGTTAACTCCGGGGATATTTTCATTTTTCTTCGTAGGACTCGGCGCTTTTGCAACAGCTTTGATTTGCTATTATCACTCAGCAACTGCAGAAAACATAACGCAGCAACTATTGATTTTCTCCGCTATGTCTTTGCTCTCGCTGCTCCTGCTTCGGCCAAGAGTTCTACGCTTTATCCACCGGAACGAGATTCAGCTGGATGGTCCTGGGATGTTCATTGGTAAACGGGCAAAAGCGTTGACTAACCTGCAAAACAACGGTATTGAAACAGGAAAGGTTCAGTTCGAGGGGACAGAGTGGTCTGCTTTCCCAATCGAAGGTTCTCCCGACATTCCACCCGGCAGCATTGTGGAGGTTGTGCGGGTGGAAGGATTAGTATTGCATGTAAGACTTGTTCAAAACAAGTAAAGAATTTGGAGGTCAGGAGTCATGAATTTAGTACAACAATTCTTTTCGCTGATTATTAATAATGGGTGGACCATTGCCATTATGCTTTTCGTCATATGGCTCATATTAGCCCATGTCCGCATAGTGCCGCAACAAGCGGCGTACATAATTGAGCGCTTAGGAAGGTATCATCAAACCTTCAATGCGGGTCTCCACTTTTTGATTCCATTAATGGATAGAATCGCTTACAAACACTCAATGAAGGAGTATGCTTTGGACGTTCCCCCTCAGAACTGTATCACCCAAGACAATGTAGGAATTGAAGTTGACGGAATACTCTACATGCGTGTGGTCGACCCAATGAAGGCTTCATATGGAATCCAGGACTACGATTTCGCATCAATACAGCTCGCTCAGACAACCATGCGGAGTATAATCGGCACAATGCCGCTCGACAAAACATTCGAAGAAAGGGAAAATATAAACCACAAAGTCATAACGGCTGTTGACCTTGCAACCGACCCGTGGGGCATAAAGGTTACGCGTTACGAAATCAAAGCTATCACCCCGCCAAGGAGCATCCAGGATGCAATGGAAAAAGAAATGCGCGCTGAGCGCGAGAAGCGCGCCCTTATCGCGGAGTCGCTCGGTAAGAAGGAAGCAAAAATCAACGCTGCTCAGGCAGAACGCGAACAGTTGATCCAATCGTCTGAAGGCGAAAAACAGCGCCGTATAAACGAAGCGGACGGAAAAGCTTANGAAATNAGAGCAATGGCTGAAGCTACAGCTCTGGGTCTAAAAATAGTGGCTGACGCTATAAACTCACCCGGAGGCAAAGATGCAGTTTCTCTCCGGATAGCGGAGCAGTACGTCCAGGAATTCGGCAAGTTGGCGAAGGAGAACAACACGATGATTGTCCCTTCAAATTTAGCCGATATTTCTTCTTTCATCGCAGCCGCCACTGCGGCTATAGAATGGAAACGC
>WRNQ01000154.1 GCA_009776565.1 Synergistaceae bacterium
ATGCTGGTAGGCATTATTCCTGCTCCAAACAAATATAATCCAATAACTAATTTTGAAAGCGCCAAAACTCGTCAGTCTTATGTACTTGATAGAATGCAGTCGCTTGGAATGATAAGGGACGTCAGAGCTGAAGAGGCAAAATTGGAGGAACTCGTATTCATATATACGCCAAATAAAGTCGAAGAGTACAATCGTGCGCCATATTTTGTATCCTGGATTCTTTTCAGTGAACTGCTCCCTAAATATGGCTCGGAAATTATTTATGGCGGAGGACTGGAAATTTACACGACCCTTGACATAAGGTTGCAGGATAAAGCTCAGGAAATAGTCGCTAATATGAAAAATCAGGGAGCTATTGCGGTAATACAGCCGGGGACAAGTGAAGTTCTTGCCCTTGTGGGAGGAAAAGATTTTAACGAGAGTAAATTCAACAGGGCTACTCAAGCTTACAGGCAGCCTGGGTCAAGTTTTAAGCCGTTTATTTATGGCGCCGCGATAGAAAAAGGGTTACGCCCTTCCGACCATTTTATCGACGCAGAATTGAAATTTAAAACAAGAAAAAAAGAATGGACTCCCACAAATTATGACAGAAAATACCATGGAGAGGTCACAATGCTTTATGCTCTGACAAAATCGCTCAATACAGTGTCTGTACGCTGTATTGCTCATATTGGGACAAGTTATGTTCTTAATTTCGCAAGAAATGCCGGAATAACCACTAAACATCTTCCTGACGATATGTCTTTAGCGCTTGGGTCAGCCAGCTTAACCCCGCTTGAGATGGCTTTTGCGTATTCGGTCTTTGCTAATTCAGGGAAAAGAGCCGAAAAGCCAATATTTATCACAGAAGTCCGTTCCTGGAAAGGCGATATTTTAGATATAAACAAACCGGAAACAATACAGGCAATATCTCCTGAAACATCATGGACAGTTTTATCCATGCTTTTTGATGTAGTAACCGCCGGTTCAGGCGGAAAGGCAAAAATCCCCAATACTCAGGTATTCGGGAAAACCGGCACCTCTAATGATTTCATTGATGCCTGGTTCATCGGCGGAGTTCCGGGATTAGTAGCTTCGGTATATGTGGGAAAAGACGATTATAAAACAATGGGCAGAGGGGCTACAGGCGGAGATACAGCAGCGCCTCCATGGAAAGAGTTTATGACATTTGCAATTCCCACTTTGGGGTTGCAATCAAAATTCGACAATCCTTCAGCCGAATTGAACGTTTCTTTGGTGGGGATCTGCCGGACAAGCGGCTTTCTTGCCACTTCCTCTTGCCCAACTGTGCCATTGTACTTAAAAAGAGGCAGCGCGCCAACCACTAAATGCCCGATTCATGGAGGAACGGGCTCTGTTTCAGACTCAAAAGCCCCCATCCTTATAACAATTGCCCAGGATCAAGACATTTTAAATGATATAGAAGAAGCTCTTGAGAGGAATTTAGTGGCAGACGCCGGGAAAATTCCAGCGGAAAACGCGGCCCAAAGAAAAAATAATGCGGATATACCTGCCGACATTATATCGCCAACTGCTCCCAGACCTGTATTAAGTTATGCTGAAGGCAGTTCAGAACATGCAAACGTTGAAGACAGATTTCAAGAACTGATAAAAGAGTACGGCGTCGGATATTAGGCTTAAGTTTTAATTTAATTGCACAAAAACATGCAACCTTAATCAAGGTTGCATGTTTGGTACTATGAGCAGCCTGCTGTTAGCAACTTTAGGAGCTGTTGTGTACCTCTGACTTTTTTTCTCCAAAGTCTATTTTGATACGCTTCATGAGATATACAAAAAATACCGCCGCTACTAAGCTTCCTCCAATATTAGATGTGGATTGAAACCACCAAATATGAGCAACATCAAAATATTTAGCATAAAACCATGCGGCGGATATCCTAAATATGACGGAACGGAATAACTGAGTTATTGTTCCATATATTGAATTGCCAATTCCGACAAAGAAGCCTGTAGACAAAAACATGAAAATCACAAACGGATAAGAAGGAATAGATGCTCTTATCGCCCGGATTGCCATTTCCTCTATTTCCGGCAAAGGATCAAATAACATGAGGATTATGTGCGGATAAATATACAAAACCACACTCATTGAACACATCAAAATGAAACCCAGCAAATAAGCGGCTTTAAAACCGTTTTTTATACGTTCAAAATCACGTTTGCCATAGTTAAACGCCACGTAAGGCATGAAAGACACATTAATTCCCATTATGAAATTAAACGCCAGTTCCTCCACTCTTGACCCGAGCATCCATGATGAAACCATACGGTGTCCAAACGTTGACAGTATTTTATTTATGCTTCCCATACCCAGGGCAACGCTGGCGGTAGAAAACGCTATCGGTACGCCTATCCATAAAATCCGTTTCCAATATAAAGTCAGCTCACTTTTTATCTTTAGAAATGGGTTTATTATTATTTGGCTATCCTTGCGCATTTTCAAAGACAAGTAATAAGTAGAACCAATGCGGGATATCAAGGTGGCTATGGCGGCGCCTGAAATTCCCCAACCGAACGTAAAAATCATAATTGGATCAAGCACAAGATTTATTGTGTTTGCAAGCGCTATAGCTTTGAACGGCGTAAGCGTATTTCCCTGCACCCGGAACACCGAATTGCCAATATAAGTGAACCCCATAAATGGAAGCATTAAAGGCATCCACATGTTATATCTCCAGCATAGATCAAGAAGGGTTTGACTCTCTCCCGCTCCAATAGCTGTAAACAAACTATTTGAGACACTTGGAATAATAAGAGGAGTTGATAAACAAAAGACAAAATATAATAAAGCCAAGGCGCTATAAGATATTTTTCTTGCTGAATCCACGTCGCTCCTGCCAAGATGCTGCCCCATCAACGAGGCTGCGCCGCTGCCAACACATTCAAGAAGAGCAAAAATAAAAATGTTGACCGGAGCTGTAAATGACATAGCCGCCATTTGCGTCTCGCCAAGCCACGAGACATATACCGTATCCACCAGATGAAGCAATCCATTAAATACAAAAAGGCCCATAGATGGGATAGCAAGCTTGATGATTGCCGTCATCGGGCGATCTTTTCCTAAATCAGCTTTGCCGCTAAAAAAGCTTAATACTTTTTTAAAGTAATTGCGAGTTTGTTTTTCCGAAACAGAAATCAAGAAATTTTTCCCCCTGCCAGTTTATTGCGCGGCGACACAAAAAACACTTTAGGATTTGTATAAGTGACATGGGCTATAGCGCTGCCTGGGATACTTCTTACATTTTTCCTCTCTGTGCAGTCAACTTGCACCTTTAATGAATTTTTCCCTTTACTGTAGTAAGCGGCAAGAGACGCAGCAAAATCTATTGCTCCGTCCGTCGCATTCCCTTTGATGACTACATGTGACCCCGGAAGAGAATGCGCGTGCAGCCAAAGATCGTCAGGCGCCGCTTGCTTAAAAGTAACAAACCGGTTACCGCGAGCGTTCAGACCGACAAGGATAATTGCGCCCTCTACCTCATATCTCAAATGAGCAGGTGTTTTTTCATTTTTCACTTTTTTATTGTCCTTATTTTTCATAGTTTTTCCAAAAGACAGCCATTCGATGATGTCCCTGACAGCGTATTCCAGCTCGGCANCATCATCAATCAGCGAAAGCAGCTCCTTTTGTTCCATAAGCTCATTAATGGATTGGTCTATTTTTTCTATCTCGCTGTGCAATTCATCAATTACTTTTGCGTCTGCCTGAGCTTTGCGATATTTACTAAAATAACGCTCCGCGTTTTTTACGGCTGTAAGTTCAGGGTCAAGAGTTATTTCAATCTTCCTATCCATATCCCAGGTTGAAAGGCAAACTTTTTCAGCTCTTGGCGGTATTTCCGAAACATGTTCAAGAATAAGCTGCCCGCGTAATTTGAAATCTTCCGCCGAGTAATTGCGACTAATTTGTTTCTCAATTCCTTCTTTATGACGCTGCTTACTGCGGATAGTTTTGTCAATTATTTTGAATCCTGAAGACAAAAGCCTGCCGCTCGTTAACTTTAAAAGTTCG
>WRNQ01000155.1 GCA_009776565.1 Synergistaceae bacterium
CCCGCTCAACGAACTCGCGTTTTGCTCGCGAAAAAAGCGTTGACTCGTCCAACGCGGGTTTAATATCCAGCTCAAGGCGTACGAATTCTTCCTGGTTTAATTTTCCGCTTTCGAGAAGCGGGTATTCCAATATTTCGCGGCTCATGTCCATTACAATGGGACCGCTTATCCCAAAAGGTGTAAACTCCATTTCGCCGAAGCGCTCGCTTATTTTTTTATCTCCAAGCAAAGCGGTAAGTTTAACGTTTTTCAGGTTAAATCCTTTTGCAAGCTTTACCCACGTTTCGTGAGTCTTTATCGGGACGATGACGGGGCGCGGTTCAACAACTGTATGACCGGCGCGGGAGGCAAAAAAATATCCGTCGCCTGTCGATCCTGTCTTTGGAAAACTTTTTCCACCTGTCGCAATTATATAGTTCTTTGCTTCTATCTCTTCGCTGCCTTGTTTTCCCGTCTTTGTCCGAACGATTAGCTTATCTATGGCATTGTCTTTCATTATGAGGTTTTTTACCTCGGTATTCCTGTTTATCAAAACCTTGCCTTCTTTGCAGAAACTTAACAGGCATTTTAAAATCAGGCTTGCGTCGCCATTTTCGGGAAAAACCCGTCCCCCTCTTTCCGCTACGGTTTTTATTCCGCGTGAGTTAAAAAATCCAACCGTATCCATAGCCGAAAACTGGCTGAAAGCGGAGTAAAGAAATTTGCCTTTGTTTCCATAGCGCGAGATGAACGTCCCTATATCCTCTTCCGCGTTCGTTATATTACATCTTCCTTTTCCCGCTATCAGTAATTTTTCGCCGACAGACGAATTTTTTTCAATTAAAATTACTCTCGCGCCTTTTTTCGCCGCAGTCCCGGCGGCAAAAAGCCCTGCGGGACCTCCTCCTATTATGGCTACGTCAAATTTTTCCATATTTATTTTCCGATACAAAAGCTGCTGAATACCCTGTCTAGTAAGATGGTATCGTTTGATATCCCAAGCAATCTTTCGAGCGCTATCCGGGACTGCGCCAGGCATGACGCTACCAGGTCCGCCGCGCTGAGGCTTTTGGCTTCCGCCGCCGCGTTCAGCGATGTGAGCGCGTTTCTTACTTCGTCCAATTGCCTGGCCGTGACGTTTAGCCCGTAGTTTAAGGTGCTTCCTATAGGGTTTCCCCCTCTGTAACCTGCAATATCCAATATTTTCTCTTTAAGTGAGTCAACTCCGTCGCCATTCTTAGCCGAAATAAATATAATATGACTTTCTGGAAATCTTTCAAAAAGGTAGTCATCATCAAATTTTTGTGGTAAATCAATTTTGTTGATAACAAAAATGTGCAGTCCGTTGTGCAGTTTTTCTTTCATATCTTTGGATAGTTCGTTTTGTTCTTCAATAGGCTTGCTCCCGTCAAATACCCAAAGGCATATATCCGCCCGTAAAAACTCCTCCTTTGCCTTTCTTACCCCTTCGGCTTCGGCTTCATTCACGGGGATACGCAGTCCGGCGGTGTCAACGAGCCTTATCGGCACGCCGCACCATGTTATTGATTCCTCTATGACGTCCCTTGTCGTTCCCGGCATGGATGTGACAATAGCGCGCGCTTGCTTGAGAAGCGCGTTCAAAAGGGAAGATTTTCCCACGTTNGGGCTGCCCATTATGGCNACCCGGATGCCTTCTCTCAGTAAAAATCCGCTTTTGCAACGGTCAAGCAGNTCTTCAAGCTCCATTTTTAATGTCTCTATTCCGTTTGAGAGTTCGTCATCCNCCACGTATGGCGCGTCCTCCTCGGGAAAATCCAATCCTACTTCTATATTGACCTGCAGGTTGAGTATCTCTTCATGTATATCTTTTGCAAAATCAGATAGTTCGCCACGGAGCGTTCTTGCAGCGGCTTTCAGAGCTTCTTCGCTGCGCGAGCGTATGATGCCAAGCACTCCTTCCGCCTGGCACAAGTCGATGCGTCCATTTAAGAAAGCTCTTTTCGTAAATTCACCCGGCAGAGCGATGCGGGCGCCCGCGCGAACCAATAGTTCGAGGCAAAGTTGAGATACTAAAGAGCCTCCGTGAGTGTGAATTTCAACTATATCTTCGCCGGTATAGCTTTTGGGGGATATAAAACGCGCTACGAGAACATTATCAAGAACATCGCGGGTTGTTTTTTCAAGGTTGTCGTCCTCCGCTGGTTTATCAAGAAGTTTAGAGAGCTGCAGCTTGTTTGCTTCCGCTTTATGCAGAGGCACAGGTGTTTGAAGAATTTTTGCCGCTATATCGCAGGCATCTTCACCTGAAATTCTTACAATGGCTATCCCTGATTCTCCCCACGCCGTCGATATTGCTGCAATTGTGTCATGTTCTTTCATGGGATCTCCTCCTGTTCAAAATAAACTTATGTTCTTTGTCCTTATAAACCGTCATTTATTTGAAAATACNACACTCTCTCTCAATAGATTACACACCGAAAACACGATATTGTCAATTGTGGAATCGTAACCTTTCATGATAATCGCCNGGGATTTTTATGTTTATGTGTCCTCGTCCTTTTTTTTGTTAAAAGCTTGTTCCCCTGCGTTTTTCCAGCTAAAACATCCCTGATTTGAGCCGCTCTCTCAAAATCCAGTTTCTCCACCGCTTCCCACATCATACGCTCAAGCTCTTGCTGCGAATATTCGGTCTCGGTTGCTCCCTTACGCATTTTTCCCGCTCCGTCCTCCGAATATGCCGAGAGGAGCTCTTCAGGTAATAAATTTGTAACCTTTTTCTTAATGTTTTCGGGAATAATTCCATGTTCTTTATTGTAGTCAAGTTGTAAATTCCGGCGTCTATTTGTCTCATCAACTGAAAATTCAATGCTTTTAGTGATATTATCCGCGTAAAGTATAACTTTTCCGCTTGTATTCCGGGCTGCCCTCCCCATTATCTGAATCAATGAACGGTGTGAGCGCAGATATCCTTCTCTGTCCGCGTCAAGTATCGCAACAAGCGAGACTTCCGGCAGGTCCATTCCTTCCCGCAGAAGGTTTATTCCCACTAAAACCTGAATATTCCCTCCGCGCAGGTCCCTTATAAGTTCCGCTCGTTCAAATGTGTTGAGCTCCGAATGTATATATTTTACACGGAAACGCAGCTCGGATAAGTAGTCCGACAAGTCCTCGGAAGATTTTTTCGTCAAAGTTATAACGAGGGCTCTTTCTCCTTTTTCACATATTGTCCGTAATTTGTCGACGAGGTCGTCCACTTGCGTTAAAGCCGGTAAAATTTCCACCTCCGGGTCGACCACCCCAGTCGGGCGGATTATTTGTTCCACTACTTGCGAGGACCGCTCCGTTTCCCAATCGCCGGGCGTTGCGGATATGAAAACAGCCTGTTTGAAATGTCCGAGGAACTCGTTCCATTCAAGAGGTCTGTTATCCAAACATGAAGCAAGCCTGAATCCGTTTTCAACCAGGACAGTTTTTCGCGCTCTGTCCCCGTTTAGCATTCCTCTCACTTGCGGCAGCGTTATGTGCGACTCGTCAACTACCATTAAAAAATCATCCGGGAAGAAATCCAGCAGCGTCCCCGGCGGTTCGCCCGCTTTTCTCCCGTCAAGGTGCCGGGAGTAGTTTTCTATCCCCGAACAATATCCTGCTTCTTTTAACATTTCTATATCGTAACGCGTTCGCATTCTTATTCTTTGAGCTTCAATAAGTTTTCCGGCCACTTCAAAATCCTTTACAGCTTCTTCCATCTCCGATTCTATTGGCGGAATTGCTTTTTCAATGGCATCGTCCTGCGTTACGTAATGCTTTGCCGGAAATACCGAGGCTTCTTCAAGCCTCTCAGTGCTGCGGCCGGTCAGTGGGTCAAAGTTATCTATACGATCTATTTGTTCGTCGTAGAAAGATATCCGGATTCCGTTCTCGGAATATGCGGGGAGTATTTCAATGGAATCCCCCCGCGTGCGGAAGGTCCCCCGCATTAGAGAAACATCGTTTCTTTCGTAATAATTGGCGATAAGTTTTTCCATAAAGCTTCTGAGTTCATAACTTTCTCCAACGCAAAATCT
>WRNQ01000156.1 GCA_009776565.1 Synergistaceae bacterium
CCGCCATAATCTTCCTTTTTGCTTTCCTGCCTATAACTAAATCAATAAATTTAGGTCTGATGCCGTACCCCGGGCGTTTGGAACAAAGCGCTTCCCGCGTTATTATTTCACCTTCGCAGATATCTGACTTTGCATGAATGCTTCTTCTTGCTTTTTCGTAAGATTCAAATTCCGCCGCGCTGGGACCTCGTTTAAACCCATCGCCAAGCGCCAGCTCAACATCCCTTATTTGTCTTACAAGTTCGGCAAGCTCGTCAGGCTCAATTGCAAAAGGGTGGTCAGGCCCTTCAAGATTACGGTCAAGCGTGACGTGTTTTTCTATAACGCGCGCTCCCATAGCCACGGCAGCCACGGAAATATGGATTCCCCGCGTATGGTCGGAGAGTCCGGTATGCACTCCAAATGCTCGCTTTATCGTTTCCATTGACCTTAAGTTCATAATATCGGGTGTGGACGGATACGTCGAGGCGCATTGCAAAAGCGCTATCTCACCATTTCCCGCTTCATGACACGCAAAGACTGCATCCTCAATTTCCGCCATGTCGCAAAGACCTGTCGATATNATAATGGGCTTATTTTTTGACGCCACATGCTTCACAAGTTCCAAATCTACAATTTCAAATGAAGCTATTTTGAACAGGCTGCAAAATTTNTCCAATTCATCNGCAGCTTCTGTATCGAATGGAGTGGCAAAAAAAATGATATTCTTTGACTTGCAATAGTCAGCCAACTCCGGCAGCCAGTCGCGCGGGGTTTCAATTTCTTTTATCAAAGAAAATAAATCTTTTTTATAACCGGAATGAAGAGGCGTCTTTTTTGAATACAAATTTTCCGCGTTATAAATTTGAAATTTCACAGCGTCGGCTTTTGCTTCAACGGAAATATCTATAAGCTCTTTAGCCATAGACAGGGAACGGTTGTGATTTGCGCCTATCTCGGAAACAATGAAGCAGGGTTTGTCATCCCCTATGGTGATTGTGTCGCTGATTTTAATATTTTTCATTATTTAAACCCTCTTTAGTCAGTCTTTTAATGGACACGATACTGCGAACGGCCCGAAAGTAACGGGCTTTGCTATCCCGAACCAAATATTTTCTCTGCCTCCACCCAATCTTCTTCCGTGTCAATATCGACAACTGCTCCTCGCGGGACAACTAATGGAGCGACGTTGAAATCTGCAAGCGAGTTTTTTGTTACATCCATCATGGCGCTCGTATTGAACCAATAAAATAATCCCACATCATGATAAATTGTTCTCAGGTCCTGAGTTCGCGCGTTGAAATCTTTCGGGCTGACAAAACGGCACTTGTTATCCGAGATATAAAATCCTCGCTGTGGTGGGTGTTCAAATTCCACTGCACACATTACGGCGTCAGGGGCTGATTCAGAGTCCAACAGACGCTTTCCTTCAGCCAATAGTTCCGGAGTGGCAAAAACAGAAGTACCGTACAGGCAACAGCAAGTTCCATTTCCCTCCCCGGCGGTCATAATTGCGTGCCTCACTACGTCAAGCGTGCCAACGTAATCGTCCGCAAGGCTCGCCGGCCTCACAAAAGGCCGTGTAGCTCCAAATTGACAGGCTATTTCCGCAATTCCGTCATCCTCGGTTGAAACCACTACCAGGTCAAACAGACCGGAATTCACAGAAGCTTCCACAACCCAGGCAATAGCTGGTTTTCCCGCTAATAGTTTTATATTTTTTCTTGGAATGCGCTTGCTGCCCCCGCGCGCGGTTATTACCGCAATGCTTTTATCAATGTGGCTCATTTATAATCTTTTTTATTTCATCAATTGTAAGAAACCATTTATTAGTACCGGAATTATACTCGAATCCTTCGGCCACAGGTCTTCCTTTTGAGCCGACAGTATTAATATGATAATTGACTTTATTGGCAAAAGTTATGGCAGGACATATTACATAATGATTTTCAAATTCAAGTGTTAAATGAGAAGCATCGCCCGGGCACATGACCTCATGCAATTTTTCTCCGGGGCGTATGCCTATTATTTCCCGGTCTTTTCCGGGGGCAAAAGCTTCGGCTATATCGACTATGCGAGACGAAGGAATTTTAGGGACAAATATTTCTCCGCCGCGCATGAGAACCAATGATTTAAAAACGAAAGCAACTCCTTGCTGAAGAGTTATCCAAAAACGAGTCATTCTGACATCCGTGATTGGAAGAGGACGCCCTTCAAAAGCAAGTTTTCTATAAAGCGGAATAACCGAGCCCCGGGAGCCGACAACATTTCCATAGCGCACCACTGCAAAACGCGTTCTACTTCTGCCGGCAATATTATTGGCCGATACGAACAATTTATCGGAGCAAAGCTTTGTTGCTCCGTACAGGTTTATTGGATTTGCCGCTTTATCGGTTGAAAGGGCAATAACTTTTTCCACATCGTTTGCAATAGAAGCTTCGATAACGTTCTGCGCACCCAAAACGTTTGTTTTTATACATTCCATTGGATTATATTCAGCAGCAGGAACTTGTTTCAAGGCAGCCGCGTGCACTACAATATCAACTCCGCGCAATGCCATCGTCAGACGCGATAAATCTCTTACATCTCCAATGAAATATCTCATACACGCATTATTGAATGTTTGTTGCATTTCAAATTGTTTAAGTTCGTCCCGGGAATATATAATCAATCTGCTTGGGCTATAACAGTCAAGCGCCATGCGAACAAATTCTTTGCCAAAAGACCCCGTCCCGCCGGTTATTAATATACTTTTGTCATCAAACATTATTCTGTTTTAATAAATTCAGTCATTTTTAGATAAAATTATAAGAGCATAAAAGCAATCTGATAACCTGTTTAAATATCTGTAAGCTTCTTCCCCTATTTCTCCTTTTCTGAAAAGAGCAATACTGATGCGTTCGGCGCGTCTGGTTATAGTGCGGCAAATATGTAAAGCTGCGCCAAGTTGGGATTCACCGGGTAACAGGAAACCAAACATCTCCATTTTTGATTCAGCTTCCTCTATTATCTTTTCGATTGGTTTTATTGACGGACATTCACAACCTTCATACCGGGTAATATGTCCCATAAGCAAATGAAGTTCGCGCTCTATAAATAATAAGCTATCGTATATTTTACCGCTTTGCGAAATAGCGCGCGCCGCTCCGGCGTGCGCCTGGCACTCATCAATAGAGCCAATTAATGATATCAACAGATCGTCTTTCTGGACCCTCGTTCCACTTCCCAATGAGGTTTCGCCCGCATCTCCGCCACGAGTAGTTATTATCATTTTTTCTCCCTTCTCCTGTTCAGTTTTACGTAAATTATAAATATATAATAGTATATAGAATAATCGGAATATCGTCAAAAATATTTACCGTTTCGAGGCATTGAAAAACTACTTTTTTTGAAGTCCATTAATTACATCATATACGTAATAGTGGATATTTAAACAATTTGCAATTTGATAGCACCTGGAATGCGGGCTAGGGGCGCCCGCGCTCTCAGGCTATTTCAGTGCCCACGCCGTTTCTGCCAGGTTGCGCGAATTGACTGCTTGTCGTCCTAAACGGGATGATTACCGTCCTCCCCTACCCTCGCAGCAATTGGAGAACTGCCTGAGGAAGTTGATTTGCCTGAGCTAACATGGAAGTGCCCGATTGAGACAGAATTTGTAATTTTGTAAAATTCATCATTTCTTTAGCCATATCAAGGTCTCTTATCCTGCTTTCAGAAGCCGTCAAGTTTTCGGTGGTCACTGTAAGATTCTGTACCGTATGTTCCAATCTGTTCTGAAAAGCTCCAAGGCGCGACCTTTGAGCAGAAACCAAAGACATTGCGTTATCTAATATACTAAGAGCTCTGGTAGCAGANTCACGGTCNGTGACAACTATTTTATGAAGNCCGAGAGAATTCATCCCCATATTNCCCATGTCAATCGCCATATCTTCGCCCTGATTGGCGCCTATTTGAAATATCGTGCTATTATCCACGAGATGGAGCACCGAGATATAATCCTCCGCTTTTTTATTTAAGTTGAACTTCTTATT
>WRNQ01000157.1 GCA_009776565.1 Synergistaceae bacterium
CGCAACCATTTTATAACTTTTTCCTGCAAGCCGCAGCTTGTTGAAATCAAGGGCGGCGATATTTTAGAAAAGGTGCTTTATTGCAAAGGCTTCAACGAGGTGGCAAACACCGACATTCAAAAGGTGTTCGAGCTTATTTTGAAAACAGCNGTNAGAAATCNTTTGCCGCANAATGAACTGCCTTCCACATTGTACTTCATCTCCGATATGGAGTTTGATTATTGTGCGGTAGATGCAGGGTTGACTAATTTTGAGTACGCAAAAGAACTGTTTCTCAAGCATGGCTACACATTGCCGCGTGTGGTGTTCTGGAATGTGGATAGCCGTAATCGTCAGCAACCGGTTACGATGAATGAGCAGGGAGTTGCGCTGGTTTCCGGCTGCACGCCTCGTGTGTTTTCCATGCTGACGAGCGGGGCGCTCACGCCATACGCTTATATGATGGAGATACTTGGCGCCGCGCGATACGCGCAAATTGCAGCGTAATGGAACCAACAACAGAACTCATATTAGAAAAGCTTAACGAGATCGAGTTACAAGAGAAAGTCTCAATCCTTCATGCCGTTGAGACAGGGAGCAGGGCTTGGGGTTTTTCTTCTCCGGATAGCGATTATGATGTTCGTTTCGTCTACGTTCGGGACATGAAATTCTATCTTAAATTGGAAAATACGAGAGATGTTATAGAATGGCATCTCGACGAAGTTCTTGACATCAACGGCTGGGATTTACAAAAGACTCTCCGGTTGCTCCATAAGTCCAATCCTACGCTTTTTGAGTGGTCATCCTCGCCGGTTGTTTACAGGACAACACCAATCTGGGAGCGTATCAGAGCTGTATTCGGCGACTACTTCCAAACAGAGAATAGCGCACATCACTATCTGAACATGGCGGAGGGAAACTATCGCGGGTATTTAAAGAGCGATATTGTGCAGGTAAAAAAGTATCTTTATGTTATCCGTCCCATACTTGCCTGCAAATGGATTCTGGATAAGAATTCCCCGCCGCCTGTCATGTTTTCCGAATTGGTTACGGAAGAACTTGACCCGGGCTTATTTAAAACGATTGAATGGTTGCTTGATATCAAAACGCGTTTACCGGAAGTAAATGAAATGGCAAAAGTANAGGAGCTTAATGAATATATCGAAAACTCCTTGTATAACTTTAGATTGCAGTTGNAAACTATGCCATCAAGCAGACCGAAGGGCTTTGACGAACTGAACCGACTGTTTTTTGAGGCTATAATGGAAATGAACNATGCTTGAAATATCATCGTCAGCTGCAAAAGCATTATCCATGCTTTGGCAAAACAGATTTGAGGCGTATCTNGCAGGCGGCTGTGTGCGGGATATGCTNATGGGTCTTGCTCCGAAAGACTGGGATATTGCTACTAATGCNACCCCTCAACAGGTGAAAGCGGTATTTCAGGATAAACGAGTCGTTGAAACGGGAATAAAGCACGGGACGGTNACGGTTTTAATTGANAATGAGCCGNTTGAGGTCACAACTTTCCGTAAGGACATTGGCTATTCGGATAACCGGCATCCCGATTCCGTTGTTTTTACGTCTACTCTCAAAGAGGACGTTAGCCGCCGCGACTTCACCATGAACGCGCTGGCGTTTTGCCCGGAACGGGGAGTGATTGATTACTTCGGCGGTTCAGAGGATATCGTTGCACAAACTATCCGTTGCGTGGGGGATGCGGACTGCCGTTTCAATGAGGATGCACTGCGGATTTTGCGCGCACTGCGCTTTTCCGCAGTTCTTGGTTTCAGCATTGAGCGCGAAACAGAAGTTTCTATCCGCAAAAATAAGGAATTATTACGTTCTGTATCCGCAGAACGTATAAACGCTGAGCTTACAAAACTGATTTGCGGGCGGAACGCGGGGGTTGTGCTCGGAGAATT
Organism: Synergistaceae bacterium; assembly: GCA_009776565.1. The sequence continues at coordinate 1,905 of WRNQ01000157.1, forward strand.
TACGGGTGTTATAGGCGTTGTCATCCCCGAAATCCTGCCGATGGTCTGTTTCGACCAGCACAGTAAATATCATTGTTTCGATATTTGGCGGCATACGATTGAGACAATGGAAAACAGCAAACCAACGCATATATTGCGCTGGGCGGCGCTTCTTCACGACACCGGCAAACCGGATTGCTTCTCGCTCGGCCCGGACGGCGTCGGACATTTCTACGGGCACGCAGTTTTGAGCAAACAAAAAGCTGATAATGTGATGCGCAGGCTGAAATTTGATAATGCAACCCGCGAGCGTGTTTTGACGTTAATCGAGTATCATGATATCTCGTTTATTCCCGAAGTGAAGGCAATTAAGCGGTATCTGAACCGGTTTGGCAAGGACACCTTGCTGCAGCTGCTTCAACTGAAACACGCAGATATTCTTGGGCATGCGCCGCAGTATCACTGCCGTATTCAGGAAATAGAGCAAGCTCAGAACGTAGCAGAGCAAGTCATAGCAGAAGAGAGTTGCTTTTCGCTAAGGGATTTGGCGGTTAACGGAAATGATATTATTGCCGTTGGATTGGAGGGCAAAGAAGTCGGCGTCGCGCTGGATTTTTTGCTGAATGCTGTCATAGATGAACAGGTCTCCAACGAACGTGCGCAGCTACTGGAGTATCTTGGCGAAAACCTGATTCATTAATTTACACTGATGACATGCTAAAACGCCCAATTGAATAGTGATACATTTATTTTTAGTTTTGCGTCAAAAAATATTTCTAAATGATATAATGTTTTAACGGAGGTAGTATCGCAAAAATACTTAACTAAATAGGAGGGTTTTTTTTGAAGAAGATATTTTTAGCATTGGCGCTCATGGTTCTATTTGCCGGGGCAGCATTTGCGGCAGATGTTGTTAAGATTGGAGAAATTGCGACTCAAACAGGTGACTTTGCTGCATATGGGCAGGCTGAGATAGAAGCTGTCAAAATTGCGGTAAAAGAAATCAATGCTGCTGGCGGGGTTGACGTGGCAGGTACAAAAATGCCTATTGAAGTGACAATGTACGATTGCCGCACGCGTCAGGAAGACATGGTAAGCGCAGCGCGCCGCCTCGTTGAAGAGGACAAGGTAGTTGGTGTTATCGGTCCCAGCGGAAGCGGACTTTGCATTGCGGCTTCACCGATTTTCAATAACGGAAAAGTTCCCCACATTGGAACTCTCCCAACAAACCCACTCGTCACAGTTGATGAAAGCGGAAAAGTACGTCCGTATAATTTCCGTATTTGCTTCCTCGATCCATACCAGGGAAGAATGATTGCTTTCTTCTCGGCAAAGAGCCTTGGCAAATTAAGGGCTGCTGTTCTTTACGATGTTTCCAGCGATTATTCTCAGGGTCTTCGTGAGTTTTTCATCGAAAGCTTTAAGGAATACGGCGGAGAAATAGTAGCTGACGAAGGTCATCGCGGCGAAGACGTTGATTTCCGTGCTCAGCTTACAACAATAAAAGACGCGAACCCTGATGTCCTCGTGTTCCCAACGATGGGCAAGTGTCTTCCTCTTGCTGTCAAGCAGGCGCGCGAAATGGGCATGGATATGCCAATAGTTGGCGGAGACGGATATGGCGACTTTATGTGGGAAATNACNGAGAACACCCTGAATAACACGTTCTGGGTAAGCCATGTCGATAAAGCCGACCCAACTCTTGCAAAATTCTTTGCGGACTATGAGACTGAAACAGGAACCGAGTGCCAGGAGTTCATGAACGCTATTATGGCTTATGACTGCGTATATTGGCTGAAAGACGCCATTGAGCGCGCTGGTTCCCTTGACCCTGTATTGGTCCGTGACGCGCTTTCGGCAACAAATAACCTCAAGTTGCTCCACTGCACACTTACAATGGATGAATTCCATAATCCAAAGGACAAAGACGGAATTATCCTCGAAGCAAAAGACGGCAAAGCAGTATTCTACGAGAGAATCAAGCCGTAATTTTGAGCAGGTAACATTTAGCATTGTCTAATGGTAGGGGCGG
>WRNQ01000158.1 GCA_009776565.1 Synergistaceae bacterium
TTGGGGCATCAACTCTTAAAGGAGAAGACGTAAGACTTGCTTCGGCAAGCAATCTTTGTTGATCTTAGAATCCCATGACTTTAGTCGTGGGAGTATGTCAAGAAACCATTGTGGAATAAAAAATTGTAAGAGATGACCCGGAATTGTCAGTAAAATTTGCAGGCTCTCTAAAGTAAAGAGAATTGAAATTTAATGCAGTGAGAACAATCTACATCCAACCTTCGCTCTTTAGAAAAAGAAGCGTTGATGATAAATTATTGAATCACCTACCTAATCCAGCGAAACTTTATAGGCTCACTTTCTTCTATCGTGTCAAATTCATGATGGTCAGCGGTTAAGAGGTCACTGCCTGATATTGAAGCTTGCGCCAATACAAAAGAATCCGCAAACGATATCTTGTAAGACGCTTTCAGTCGCCCTGCTTCAGCAAAAATCTCATCGGTAATTTCTGCATTTATCCTTATTGGTCGCTTTTTTACTTCGGACAATATCAAATTCGCTTTCTCTTTTCCATGAGAGCGATAAAGGTCATAATATACTTCCAAAAGATTTGCCTTGTGCATTTCAATCTCCGCTTCACCATTATTTGCAGCGTTAATTGCGGCGGCTACTATTTCAGCGCCCGTTTCATCCCGCAGTAATGCAAGCAGAGCGCAAGCATCTAAGATATAGCGGCTCATAAATCTAACTCCTTGTCAGCGCGTTTACGCTCTAAAAACTTATCAACAGACATATCATCATATCCTGCCAATATGCCGCGCAATCCTATTGTGCAATCCGTATTTTCTTTTACAGGCATAAGCTGTATTATGCCATCAATTTCTTTCACGCGAACTTTTTCCGTCTGTATCAGTCTGAATAAAACTTCCGGGAGAGCGGTTATATTCATCACGGTTTCAGGCATCATCAAGAACACCTCCTGTTGTTAATATGTAATTTATGACGTACTTAATGCATAACTTTATAACATATTATCATAAAACACATCTTATTCGAAATTAAAATCATTGCTATATAGCAACGTAAGATCGGCACACATTTTACATTTTCAGGTATCCTAAAAATGTAAAATGTATTGATTTACTGCTCGCAACCCAGTATACTATTGCGTGTGAATAACTATTGGCTATCAGGGAGGACTTATGGAAAGGCTTATTGACAAAAGGCTGCTGCAATGGAAAAACTGCGAAGGCAGAAAACCTTTGGTATTATATGGAGCGAGGCAGGTCGGCAAAACTCACAGCATTATGGAGTTTGGCGCAAAGCACTATACTTCGGTTGCGTATTTTTATTTTGACAATAACCCGGACCTATGCGAACTATTCGAAAGAGGCGTTAGCACAATCAATTCGCTGATTGTCAGGCTGGAAGCGTATTCAAACCAGTCAATAATTCCCGGAAAAACTCTCATTGTTTTTGATGAAGTTCAAACTTGCGGGGCTGCGCTCAGTTCGCTTAAGCTGTTTCAGGAAACAGCTCCGGAGAACCATATAATCGCTGCCGGCAGTATGCTCGGTGTAGCGCTTAACAGAAAAGGGGTTTCGTTTCCGGTTGGAAAGGTTGACGAGTTAAAAATGTTTCCGTTCACCTTTGAAGAATATCTTATGGAGTTTAATCCAAAGCTCATCCCGCTTATCAAGAAAGGACACGACAACAATACTCCACTTAATGAAGGTTTGCATAATCAGGCATTGGAATTATTTTTACAATATCTGGTTATTGGCGGTATGCCCGAGGCAATCGTTGAATATAAAAAAACCGGTAACTACACAATTGTTAAGGCAAAGCAACTTTCTATCTGCAACAATTATATTTCAGACATGAATAAGTATACGGACACAAAAACGCAGGCAATCAGGAATGAAGCTGTCTATAATACATTGCCGTCGCAACTTGCGAAAGAGAATAAAAAATTCCAGTACGCGAAAATCAAGAGCGGCGCGCGGGCAAATGATTATGAACTTTCCTTAAATTGGCTGGAAAAGGCGTCGGTTATTATCAAATGCAACAAAGTCAGCGAAGGAAAGGAACCGCTTGCAAACTATGAAGACTTTCTTTCATTCAAAGTATACATGAGCGATGTAGGACTGTATTGCGCAAAAAGCAACAATTCGCACCTTTCAGTATTGGGAGGGACTATGGGCGACGCAGCCAAAGGAGCACTGACGGAGAATTATGTTGCGGGGCAATTACACGCGAATGGTTTCAAGTTCTATTACTGGGAAAGCAATAACCGAGCGGAGCTTGATTTTGTCATACAGATAGAGAACTCGATTATCCCTATCGAGGTAAAATCATGGGAGGCGGTAAGGTCTCAGAGCTTGGAAGTTTTCCGGGCGAAATACAAAGTGAGTAACGCGATACGGATCTCGGCAAAAAACTTTGGTTTTGAAAACGGAATTAAGAGCGTCCCGCTCTATGCGGTTTGGTGCATTAAACAGGGAACCGGAACGAACAGTCAGTGACCGGGATTGTAGTGGGCGCAGCTCCTCGCGTGTGACTGCACCCTTTTCAAAGAAGAGCCTGTACAAAAAAGAGGTGTGAAGGATGATTGATTATATCATTGAGTTTTTTTATTCAGTTGTGCTTTATCTTGGATTGGAAGAAAGCAAAATACCCAGACCAATAAGGATATTGATTATTTTTATTGCTTTTATTCCGATAGCTGTTTTATCTATGATTCTATGTGTAAAAAGCATTGCCAATAACTCCATGATTCCATTCTTGTTTTTAGCCCCTTTTTCAATTATTTGCTTTGTATTGTTTTTCTTGTGTTATAGACAAATAACTAAATAGCAAGAATAAAATGAGAGCGCTGTAGTTGCCCCCTCAAGTAGAGACCGGCGTTCGCGCACATTGGACAGCATCCGCACCATTATTAGTTATCCATGCGCAAGTTATCTATTTCTTCACGAGTTAAACCGGTATCTTCAATGATTTCATCAATTGGCCTGTTTCGTTTAAGAAGGTTTTTCGCTACCTTCATCTTAACCTCATCCTGAGCTACGAGTATACTATGTTCCATATCCATCTGGAACTTGCGGCGCGCACGGAAGCGGGCGCGTTCGTTTTCGTCCCTGCTGATCGTTTGAAGCAATTCTCTTGCCATCTTGATCTCACTCCTTGCTGCGACCATTTTGTTTAACAAATCCCCATATGAGAAATCAGAACCTATGGCGAAGAACAACGCCCATAATTCTTCCCCGGTCATGACTTCCACCGAAAGAAAGGGATACGATTTTAAAAAGCCGCGACCTTGACTCATTGAACGGTCTTTTTATGGAAAGTGGAAGGTACAAATCTATATGCTTCCTTTTTGTCCATTTTCGTCATATATCTTGTGGCTATACGTTCTCCGCAGTTCGGGCAGAATAAGGCGCCATGATAAAGGGAAAAGTCAATTGTTCCTTCAATAATCCTCTCATTATACATTTTCACCAGATTGCTCTTGCCGACTTTTTGATACCTGGCAATGTAACATTTACAATAAGCGCAGTAAATTTCTAATATGTGACTGCCTCTGACTTTTTTACAATTTGGGTTTTTGTAAATTTCCATACGCCTACTCCTGTTCTCCTCCAACGCCGTTGCCTGTCCTTCGCTGCGAACTCGCTTCGCTTGGGAGTGGGGGACTCCTCCCACATTAGCATTAAAAAATCCCCACCGAAGCAAGTCTCACTTTATAATTCCATTATTTTAGCGCAATGTCAACAATTATTTCATAATATATAAGAGCTTCATGTTACAATATATATCTGGTTTCGCAATACTTGAGGAGAAAAATACATGACAGAAGAGAAAAAAGGAAGTTCACTTTTTGACCGCGTTATTCCGTTGCCTTTAGTTGAGGAAATAAAG
>WRNQ01000159.1 GCA_009776565.1 Synergistaceae bacterium
AACGAAGACACTGTGAAAATAGCCCTTCTTGCAGGCGGAAAAATTGACTTAAGCACGGTTAATAAAGACTCATTGCGTTTATATCCGGCGTTCTCCGGAGAAGAACTTGAAAGTATAAGCGGGTCAATTCTGGAAACTGTGATGCAGGATGTAAACGATGACGGGAAAGAAGATCTTGTGGTTCCTTCTCCTCGAATAAAGAATGGACAGAAATGACATATCCGGGTCTTTCTTACATGGTTCTCGAAGGGGTAGATTCCACCGGTAAAGTTTTCGTTGGAACGTGCGTGGTTCAATTAGTGAGATGAAAAAATTAAAAACAAAGCGCCTTTGTTTTCTGTTTATATTTTTCATAGTTTTGTTAGCAACGGGTGACGTATGGGCGTCGGATGATAAATGGAAACTCAAAGAAGAAGAGGAAAATGCTTACGTTGAGCTTTATTCGCCTATGAAGACCCAGCTTGAATTCTGGCTTCGTAATGTTCCCGACACGGATGAAGGGCGTTCTTTTAAAGCATTATGCTGGGGGATAGTTATATCGGATAATCGTTCTCCTAAAAAATTCGATGTGGAACAATTCAAAAGCATGTTTGAGCAAGTGGGAACGATTCGTTACGATAGCTCCGCNCCGGAATCAGNAACCGACTTATTCCAAAACGTCACCTTGATTACGGGCGAAGCTTTTATACGTGTTGCATATGAAGGAACCAATAAAATTGCAGGTGAAACCTGACCGTGCCTNAGCGAGGTCAGGCGGGCCGCCGATCTTTCATATCCGGGTTTAAAGCCTTTTCGTTTTTGGTTCCTGTAAGTAGGGACTTGCTTTTTAAATCAGGGCATTCAAAGCTTTCTCAACATCTTCCGGTTTTGCTTGCCCTTTAAGTTCCTTCATTATCAAACCTTGCAGGTATTTCATTTTTTTACCGCTCGTGTTCTTGTTTGTTCTAATTTCTTCTATTACATCCTGATTTGACTCTAAAACTTTTTTTATTACCTGGTTTAATCTCTCCGCCGAGGCGGCGCCTTCAGCGGCGCCAGTTTCCTTTGCTGATTCGGGAAGGCTTTTTCCGCTGCACATTAAGTTAAATATCTGTTTTGCCAATGTTGTGGAGTATTTACCTTCCTCAACCCGCTTCAGGAGTTCGGCGAGCTCTTGTGGCTTCACCGGAAAATTTGATAGGCCCTCGCCTTCGTTTGTTGCTCGGAAGACCTCCGTACGAACCCAGTTATTGGCTCTCTGCGGGCTTGCGCCGTTTTTTACGCAGTTTTCAAAGTAATCGGCTATATCGCTTGACTCGGTCAATACTTCCGCGTCGACAGCCGAGAGCCCATATTCTGCGCTGAATCTGTCCCACTTTTGTTTTGGCATTTCCGGCAATTCTTTCCTGAGCTTTTCAACCCATTCGTTTTGCACTATTAGCACAGGAAGATCAGGTTCTACTATAAATTTATTATGCGCTTCCTTCATTCTTGAAGCGGAAGTGGAATTAGTCGCGTCGTTCCAATGACGCGTCTCATTAATGCCTTCATTTCCACTTTCCAGGTTTACTATATGCCTGTTTATTTCAAACTCTATAGCTTTTTCAAGGGCGCGGAACGAGTTCATGTTTTTTACTTCAACGCGTTTACTGTGCCTTCCGTCGGAACATTTTACCGACACATTAGCGTCAACCCTCATCATACCTTTCTCCATGTCGGCGTCGGATACTCCGCAATATCTCATAACACGGCGGAGCGACACGGCGTAATCAAGCGCCTCGCTCGCTGACGAGATATCAGGTTCGCTGACTATCTCAGCAAGCGGCATTCCCGCTCGGTTGTAATCTACATTGGAGTATAACGAGCCTTCCAACCTTCCGTCAGACGTTCCGTGCAATAATTTTCCAACATCTTCTTCAATATGAAGTCTGTTTATCCGGATGCGCCTATTGCTGCCATCGTCCGCTGTAAGCTCAAGATATCCCCCGTATGCTATCGGCAAGTCATCCTGACTAATCTGATAGTTTTTTGTCATATCGGCGTAAAAGTACGCTTTACGGGAAAAATACGAAGTCTCATTGATTTTACAGTTGAGAGCAAGTCCCCCTCTTATCGCCAATTCCACCACGCGTTTATTAAGGGCTGGCAACGTTCCCGGCAATCCCATACACACAGGACATATGTGAGAGTTAGGTTCGTCCCCCGTGTAATCTGCGGAACACCCGCAGAAGATTTTTGTTTTGGTCTTTAATTGAACGTGTACTTCCAGCCCAATAAAGGGCGTATAAATGACGGACATTCTCTAAATCACCCCTTTTGCTTTCATTGGTGGAAGTGAGGTTCAAGAAGCTTAGCGATAGTAATAATAGCTGGATCTCTCCAGCGTTTACCAAGCAGTTGGAGTCCTACAGGCAGGTTTGTTTTTGCGCAAAAGCCCGCATTGAACGTTAAAGAAGGAAGTCCGGCAAGGTTTGCGGGAACGCTGAAGACAAGATGCGCTGTTTGGTCTTCCTTTCCGCCTTCGCGCGGCGTAAGTTCAGGCACGGCGGGAAGCAAAATACTATTCAATTTCAGGAAAGCTTCCGCAAATTCCCGGGCTATCATTTGCCTGACTTTAAGCGCGGGTATGTAGTATTTTTCGTAATTTTCGGATGCGGCAAGATACGTTCCGGCAAGGATGCTGCGCTTTGCCTGAATACCAAAGCCTTCCGATCTTGTGCGGGTATACAGATCGGTCAGTGACGAGGCGTCGCTTACCGAATAGCCGTAACGGACGCCGTCAAAACGCGCAAGGTTAGTGTTTGCCTCTGACGCGGCTATTGCGTAATAGCTTGGAACTGCAAACTTAAACGCAACCGGCATTGAAATTTCAACGATTTCAATACCCAGGTCCCGCAAGTATCCGATTGCTCTTTCTTGAGCTTCCCTTATAGCGGGGTGAATTTTTAAGTCTTTTAACTCCTCTATTATTCCTATGCGTAAGATTCTCGCACCATCCGGAAAATCTATGTTATGAAGACCGCTGGCACATGTGGAGTCTTTTACATCAGGAGATGAAATTATCTGCATGACGAGTTCAAGGTCTTCTAAGCTGCGCGTAAAGACGCCTATATTGTCAAGAGACGAGGCGTTGGCTATAAGACCATAGCGGCTCACCATTCCGTGAGTTGGTTTAAAGCCGTATACTCCGCTCTCCGCCGCCGACCGTCTTATCTCCCCGCATGTATCGCTTCCGAGCGAAAAAGGGCAACATCCCGCAGCTACGACAGCGGCGCTCCCTTCATGACTTTCCGCGTTCGCGCGCGAAGTGTCCCATAGGTTGGAAGTTGGAACATAATCGGGATTATCAGCATCGTTCAAAAGCGCAAATTCTGTCATGCTGGTTTTGCCCATCAAAATTGCTCCTTCGTTCCTGAGCAGCTCGACAACCGTTGCGGAGTATGGAGAGATCCAGTTATACAGCATTTTGCTTCCTGCTGTCGTCCTGACGCCGCAAACTGCAATATTGTCTTTTACCGCAAACGGTACACCGGCTAATTTTCCCGCTCTATTTCCTTCTGCAATCAAGTTATCAACTTTTCTGGCGTCGCTGCGGGCTTCGTGAAGCGTCATCGTTATGAACGCGCCGCTTTTTCCCCCGAAGGAAATTGAACGCCGCAAACACGAATCGTATACATCAAGAGCGCGCTTTTCTTTATTAACTACCTTGTCCGTAATTTCGCGCGCGTGGAGTTCACAAATTTCCATGTCCTACTTCTCCAATATGCGCGCGGTACGAAAATAATTTCCATCACTAAGTGGCGCATCTCTCAGCAAATCGTCTCTGTGCGCGAAATCTTCTATGTCATCATCTCTCATTGGACAAGATT
>WRNQ01000160.1 GCA_009776565.1 Synergistaceae bacterium
AATAGGAGGTGAGGATATGCTGACAGAAAGGCAGTTAGGTATAGTCCTTGCAGTAGTATATGAATATATTAAGAGCGGAGAGCCTGCCGGCAGCCGCACTATAACCAAAAAATATATAAAAGGACTTAGCCCCGCGACAATTCGCAATGAGATGTCCGATCTTGAAGATATGGATTTTTTCTATCAGACTCATACTTCGTCGGGCAGGCTCCCAACAGCTAAAGCTTACAGGGTATATGTCGACTCGATAATGCAGCGCAGCCGCACTCCTTTTATGGATACAGCGGATTTAGAGAAAGAGCTTACTCAGTCTTCCGGTTCCAGACATAGCTGGAACATTGAGGATGTTTTAGAACGCGTGACCAATATGATAATCCGCCTCACAAATTGTGTGGGGGTTGCGGCTGTTTCAGCGCTTGACGATATTGAGATACATAGAATAGATTTTGTCCATATGGGAGGTTCCACTGTTCTTCTTATAGTTGTGTTAAAAGGAGGGCTTGTTTATCACGGACATTTCACTCTCCCATATAACATGAGNCCCGATTTACTTGAGGAATTCTCAAGACGTATTTGCACGATAGCNTCCGGAAGAAAATGGAAAGATGTAAAGCAAGTCCTTTATAGCTACGCGCTTTCTGATTTAAAAGAGATGGAAGGCATGTGCGAAACCGCTATGAAAGAGATGGAAGCGCTTCTCAATTCAAAAAATTACCGTTTCTTCAGCAGCGGAGCGCAACAGATACTTAAGCTCCCTGATTTTCAGGAGATTGGGAAAATACAGGCGATTCTCTCGTTGTTGGAAGAAGAAAAATACTTAGCGGANATGGTTGATAAATGCAGAATAGAAAATAGCCTCAAAGTNAGCATAGGCGAAGAGAACTCTTTTGAACATATTAAGGATAATTCAATAATATTTTTGCCTGCAAAAGCGTGCAAGCAGCAGGCAGTGATAGGGATTATCGGTCCGATTAGGATGGACTACGAAAGATCTATTTCAGTTCTTGAGGGAATAGTTGCAGCAATGGAGGATAAAGAAAATGAATGATATGCAGGACCTGAATGAAGAGAATTTGGACAATACCGCCCCAAACGAAAATTGCCCGGAAGAGACGGGCGAAGCCCAAAATGAAGCTGAAATACGGATAATCGAGCTACAGAAAGAAGTGTCGGAGCTACAGAACAAACTTGCGCTTGCGCGCGCCGAGATATATAACAACCGTCAACGCGCGGAAAAGGAAAAAACAAGGTTGCGTACTTCGGTATCCGATGAGAGAGTGCTTGACTTTATTCCCGTAATAGACAATTTGGACAGGGCTTTAAATGTTCCGGAGGACTCTACGGTGTCCGATGTGCTGAGAGGCGTAAAAATGGTGCATAAACAATTCCTGAGCGTTTTGCAGGACATTGGTGTAGAAGTTATAGCTGTAAACGTAAATGAAGGATTATCCGGGTTTGACCCTCTTTTGCATGACGCGGTGGGCACGGAAGAGGTAACCGACCCGAATTTGGATGGGAAAATAGTGCAGGAGCTTTTAAAAGGATATCGCACCAGAGAAAGAGTTCTACGACCATCTCAAGTCAGGGTAGGAAAACTGATTACAGCTACAACAGATTAAAATACTAAAAATTTCATAAGAGGTGATAGATAATGGCTAAAATAGTTGGAATTGACCTTGGAACAACAAACAGCTGCATATCGATACAGGAAGGAGATCAGGTTACAATAATCCCGAATTCTGAAGGTATGCGCACGACTCCGTCCGTAGTGGCTTTTACAAAGGAAGGAGAGCGCCTTGTCGGGCAACTGGCGAAACGTCAGGCGATAGTTAACCCCGATAACACAATAATGTCGATAAAACGTGATATGGGAACTGACCGTAGAATGACAATCAACGGGAAGTCGTATACCCCGCAGGAAATTTCTGCGATGGTGCTTCAAAAGCTAAAGCATGACGCTGAAGAATACTTGGGAGAAACCGTAAAACAAGCTGTAATAACTGTTCCTGCATATTTCACGGACGCCCAGCGACAGGCGACTAAGGACGCAGGGACGATAGCCGGACTTGATGTGCTAAGGATAATAAACGAGCCTACGGCGGCTGCTCTTGCTTACGGAGAAAATAAGCAGGGAGAGCATAAAATACTGGTTTTCGATTTGGGCGGAGGCACTTTTGACGTTTCGCTGCTTGATGTAGGAGAAGGAGTCTTTGAAGTGCTTGCAACAGCCGGCGATAACAGGCTTGGTGGAGACGACTGGGACGAACGCGTTGCGCGCTGGATGGTAGCCGAATTTAAGAAAAATGAAGGAATAGATCTTTCAGGTGACCGTATGGCAATGCAAAGGCTCCGCGAAGCGTCTGAAAAAGCAAAGGTTGAGCTTTCAACGTTAGCTGAGACCACTATTTCACTGCCTTTCATCACCGCAAATCAATCCGGTCCTAAACATCTTGAAATGTCGCTTTCCCGGGCAAGATTTGAGGAAATGACGTCTGACCTTCTTGATAGGGTAATAGGGCCTACAAAACGCGCGATAGAAGATTCCAAGCTTCCGGTGAATGAGATAAATAAAATTCTCCTTGTCGGGGGTTCAACCCGTATGCCAATGGTTCAGAAGAAAATCCGCGAGCTCCTTGGCAAGGAAGCTACAAAGGGAATTAATCCCGACGAATGCGTAGCGGCGGGAGCTGCAATTCAAGGGTCAATTCTCGGCGGCGACCATAAGGATATCGTTCTTGTTGACGTAACTCCGCTTTCTCTTGGTCTTGAGACATTGGGCGGAGTTTTTACAAAAGTCATCGAACGCAATACTGCTATTCCTGTCTCAAAAAGCCAGGTGTTCACTACGGCGTCGAATAATCAGACGCAGGTTGAAATTATGGTGCTTCAGGGCGAACGGGCAATGGCCACCGATAATGTCAAGCTCGGACAGTTCACGCTTGACGGGATAGCTCCGGCGCCAAGAGGCATTCCGCAGATAGAAGTCTCCTTTAATATAGACGTTAATGGCATCCTTAATGTCTCGGCGAAGGATAAGGGAACGGGAAAGAATCAAAAGATAACGATTCAATCCTCCAATCTTTCCAAGGAAGATATAGAGCGCATGAAGAAAGACGCTGAGGTTCACGAGGATGAGGACAAAAAGAAAAAAGAATCCGTTGAGGCTAAGAACGAAGCCGACAGCCTTATATTCACTGCCGAGAAAGTGATGAGCGACCTTGGAGACAAGATGACGCCGGAGGAAAAAGGTAAAGTTAACATCAAAATTGATTCCCTGCAAAAAGCGATTGATAGCGGCGATATAAGCTCAATGAACAGTGCTAAGGAAGACCTTAACAAGACGTTGCAGGAATTTTCAACCAGGCTTTATCAGGCGGGGGGAGCGGGAAGCGCCTCGCCGGGCGGCGCAGCGGAAGGCGACTTCCAGGGATATCAAAATCAAAAGAGAGATAACAGCGACAACGACGCCGTCGACGCGGAATTCAGCGACCACGGTCGGGCGTAATAGACCTTGTTATTAAAACGTTCCTTGTAATAAAAAAGAGCCGGATATCTGTTCGATATCCGGTTTTTTTGGTTTCTAAACTGGTTTGTTCTTATGCTTGTAATATCGACGATGATAGCAAACTGCCTTTTCCTTTATGCCAAATTTCCTGGCAATTTCAGCGTCACTTAGGGCGCCAAGGTACTGATCAATAAAGGAAAGATCTTTTTTTAGTCTGGACATGCCGAGTCTAAACCGCGCTGAACAGGCGGAAGAAGTAGATACGTCATATTTCTGCGCTATTTCCCGATTGGT
>WRNQ01000161.1 GCA_009776565.1 Synergistaceae bacterium
TAACCTCCGGTGTCAACCGGAGGCAGCGGCGATACCCACAAGTTGAAGCCCCGAAGGGGCGTTACAGAATTACATACGAGTAGTATATAGGTAACGCCCCGTTGGGGCTTACAGGATTAAGGCATTCTCATACCTCCGGCTGACGCCGGAGGTTATAGATGTCGCGTCCTTTCAGGACGCTCTTATCAATGTTTGTTGCCCTCCGCTACGCGAAACGTATCTTGCTGTGTAATCTATACATAGCTCAAATAAACTCATTTTTATGCGATTGCCCTGAACTACGCCGTCGCGACGGGTCGCAGAAGCCGCCTGATGAAGAAACTAAGCGATTCACACAACTGATGAAGAAACTCGGCGACCTCGCACGGCTCACTTCGTTCACCGGCTCCCTGCCGATCGCTAAGCTCGTTGGCTCTGTCGCTTATCGCCTACATTCGTTTCCGACTCGGCGCCATCGAATTAGCAGCCCAATCTATCCATAAATAGGTATCATTGCTAAATTTCATTTTAAAATCAAAAGAAGTATAATTAAGTAGCAAATATTTTCCTGCCTAGTCCGATATAATACTATAAGAATATTTAAATACAATAATGCAAGGGATGATGCAGATTGAAACTTCCGAGAATAATAATTGCCGGAGAGCATAAGCCTGGATTTGTTCCTCCAAGTATTCTTCTAATATCAGCAATGAAGCGTTACGGAATTCCTCTGCGTATTTTTTATTGCGGCTATAATCCTGTTGACGTATGTCTTTTGCAATCTGTCGCAGAAGAACGCATAACAGTAATTAATCTAAAGACCTGCACTAATCCTAAAATAGTCAGAACGCTCTTTGAGACAAGTGCTAAAGAAAACATGATAAATGTTATTGTATGCGATTTGGGAGCAAGAGGAAATACAATAGGAGAATGCTATACCGATACTACAGCTTCAGACATTGCTTCCATTCTTGATTGCTCGATAATACTATGTTGTTATGCAGAAAACAATCCGCGCCCGGTAACAAAAATATTAATAGATATTTGTACAGCAATTGAATCGAAAAATCCGAATGCAAGCATAAAAGGCGCGGTGTTCGTCAATCCATTTAACCCGCATTCATTTCAATTGTTTGAAAATAACATAGGAATAAACTTCATGTGGACAACTTTCGGTTATATACCAAGCGAACTGGAGCCGCCTATCCCAACTTTAGAAGCTTTATCCTCATCAAAATCATATATACGATCAACTTTTTCAATACGCGCAGCGGTATCCAGAATATCCCAACTGCAGGGGCAGCTGGATTATTTAGCTTTAGAAGCAATTAGTAAATATGATCAAGAATGGACTTCCATAGGGAAGGTAGCTCGTTTTCAAAAGCCCATACAACCAAAAGTAGCTATATTTGACAACCTTGCATTGTCAAGTGAAGGAAACAATGCGGAACTTCTTTTCAGTTCATTTGGCTGCCAGGTATCTTATATTACAGCGGAAGATATTTTATCGAAAAACTTCGATATGTACTATTTTCCTGACGGATTAGGATACATTGCTATTGATTCTTTAAGACAAGAAGAACATTTTCCCAGTATACTTAAACAAATGATTGAAATAAGAAAGATAGTTTTCGCAAATGGAGCGTCCGGGCTTGTATTTGGAGAAAAATTCTTCAAGCCGGACGACTCGGAAGAAAAAGGTTTAGGAGTACTGCCAATCATTGGCAATTATAATGCTAAAACTAATGCCAACCCGGAACCGGTAATTTGCACATGCTTAAAAACAAATAGTTTTCTGTTGCAAGGAGACGAAAAAATAAACGCGTTAGCGTTGCCTAATATCGGTTTGGAATCTCAGTCTAAAAGTATACGCTGCACTTTTGCTAAAACAGGGGATTTTGCCGGAAATATGGGACATGAAGAGCAAAATACTATAATTGTCGGTGTATGGATAGATTTATGGAGCAATGCTAATGTGATAAGGCGCCTGTTTTATTAACTGACCCGGAAATATAACATTTAGCTTGTAGAATTATCTTTTGCTTTTTAGCGCCTTAATTAACTTTTCGTACAACATTTGAGAGACAAAAGGCTTTACTATGTAATCTGTAGCTCCTTGGTCCAGAGCTTTAAGCACTATTTTCTCCGACGCGTGAGATGTAACGAATAATACTGGGATGCGTGCGAGATCAGGATTTTTCTTTATTTCGTCCATAACTTCAAAGCCTGTCATATCAGGCATTTCTATATCTAACAGAATAATATCAGGAATTATTCTTTCAAGAGCAGCCAAAGCCATCTTTCCGCTTTTGGCTAACCGAACGTCATAATCGTTGCTCAATAAGCCTTTGCATAATTGAAGGTTGGCAGACGAATCATCCACTACCAGAATAATTTTCCTGTCTTCCATGCTTTAACCTCTTTCATTCGTCTTTATCAAGTTGTGGAAGAAGTTCTTCATATAGCATCTTCCAAAGCCCAATTCCGCCGTTCTTAGAAAGCTCCTCGGCGGACATCTCCAAAGCCAGATCTTCCATCTGAGCAAAAGGACGGTCTTTATCCTCTTTGCCGCTTATTTTACGAGACAGAGACCCCATTTTTTTCCATATTTCAGCAAGAAAGATAGATTCAAACTGCTGACACGACTCCTTCAGCGTTTTGGCATCTTTTGTCTTATGTATTTCAGGATCAATAACATTATTTAATACCCTAAAATTATAACTTGCCAATTCTATCATTATTTTACCTCAATTCTATTTATAATGATGCCAATTCGAAAGCAAACTTAGTCGAGGCGGATTCTAAGCGCCGCCGCGAAGGCGTAGATTTGACCTCCGTCGGGCAAGGGGAATAATAACAACGAAGCATACGTTTGNTTTNCCCCAATTCTATTTATAATGATGCCAATTCGAAAGCGAACGTAGGCGAGGCGGCTTCTGAGCGCCGCCGCGAAGGCGTAGATTTGACCTACGTCGAGCAAGGCGCGAAGAAACAACGAAGCATACGTTTGATTTAGAATTGGCATCACATATTGACAAGTTCGCCATGCAAAGCCCCAGCCTGATTCATAGCCTGAAGAATTGCAATTACATCACGCGGACTTGCTCCTATTGAATTCAACGCGTTTACAAGTTCACCTACAGTAGTTGTTGCAGGCAGCGCAATTAATTGGCGATTAGCGCCGTTTTCCTCTATTTGTATATCAGTATTATTTGAAATAGCTGTAACGCCTTGACTGAATGGCTCAGGCTGAATAATGGAAGGAGTTTCTTTGACTGATACTGTAAGCCCTCCATGCGCAACCGCTACAGAGCTGATTCTCACGTCGCCGCCCATTACAACGGTGCCTGTACGCTCATTAATTGCAACCTTTGCTACTGAATCCGGCCTTATGTATAGTTTTTCAATTTTTGCTAAAAAAGCTGAGGGCGCAGAACTGTATTCTCCCGGAAGGTTCATAAGTACGCGGCCTGCGTCAGAAGGCGCAGCAATCGGGCCGAATGTTGAGTTTATAATGTCAGCAATACGCTGAGCTGTTGTAAAGTCAGGATTTCGCAATAGCAAAGCTACCTGCCCTCCGTTTGTAAAGCCTGTGGACACTCCGCGCTCAACTATAGCTCCGCCTGGGATTCTTCCCGCAGTGGAGATATTTTTTGAAAGGCTCGCCGCAGCGCCTTGCACTGCATAACCGCCTACAAGAACAGGACCTTGAGCTACCGCATAAATTGTTCCATCCGCCGCCTTAAGCGGAGCTTGAAGCAACGTTCCTCCCTGGAGGCTTTTTGCGTCAGCAATTGCATTGACTATAACGT
>WRNQ01000162.1 GCA_009776565.1 Synergistaceae bacterium
AAGCCGGTATGACGCAGAAGCCCATAACGGTAAATGTAATTAATCCACGACAAACCAAGGCTTATCAAAATGCCTCCAAACGCTGACATGAGCGGCGTGAATCCTTTGACAAGAAGATAGACTATAGCTACTAACGGCAGGAGAAGGAATCCTTTTTCCCTCAGAATAAAAAACACGTTTGGCAGCATACTGCGCGGGAGCCCTTTGAGCCCCAATCTGTTAGCTTCAAAATGAACCTGGATCAATACGGCCGAGTAGTATAACAAAGCGGGGATTACTGCCGCAACCGCGACTTCAAGATACCCAATCCCCAGCATTTGCGCCATAATGAACGCTCCCGCTCCCATGACGGGCGGCATAATCTGTCCTCCGGTAGCGGCGCACGCTTCCACAGCTCCCGCAAAGGTCGGCTTATAACCGACTTTCTTCATTAGTGGGATGGTAAATACNCCTATTGTGCAGACGCACGCAACGGAAGAACCTGTTATTGTCCCCATCAAACCGGACGCTACTACGGTAACTTTCGCCGGGCCGCCGGACGCCCACCCCGCAAGAGCCATGGCAAGGTCTATTATGAAACGCCCCATGCCGGTCTTTTCGAGTACGGCGCCGAACAGTATGAACATAAACACAAACGTTGAGGACACCTCAAGCGGAGTGCCAAAAATACCTTCCGACCCAAGATACATGTGATTTACTATTCTTCTTATACTAAATCCCCTGTGATGAAAAATAGAGGTTGGAGATATATAATTTCCGTAGTAACAATAAAGAAGGCAAATAACAGCCAGAATAGGTAAGATTGGGTTTGATATGCGCCTCGTGGCTTCAAGCAGCATCACTATCAGTATGAAGCCCATTGTTATGTCCCTTGTATTTGGAAGCCCTACGCGGAAATTTGCAATTGTATCGTATTCGGCGATTAAATAAATTAGCGAAGAAGCTGCCAATATTGCCAAAACAAAGTCGTACCAAGGGATTTTTGCATCTTTGGGCATACTGGATTTTATTGGATATAGAATAAGCACCAGCACCAGAGCAAAAATTAAATGGGTAGCGCCATGTTTAATACCCGGCAATAGCCCGAAACCTGCGGTGTAAAAATGGAAAGATGACATAGCCACAGCCAGGAATACTATTAATTTTAGATACCATCCGGGTGGGGTTCTGAATCTTGACTCGGTGTCGTACTTTCTCATTAACTCGTCAAAATCTATTCCTCCTCCCCTTTCTTCCGCAATACTGAATGTGTTCTCATTTTCTGCCATAAATAGCCCTCCTAAACTAATTCTTATGAATTCCTGAAACAATTTTAAAAACAGGGAATTATGATTTATTAAACAACATCATATGGCATTTTGTCAAATAAAAAAATGCTAATACTGATGTTTTTAAATTTGTATAATTTAATCCATGAGTGAAAAAGAATTCAGATTGAACAAATTTATCAGATTATTTGCCGTCAGAGTTGAAACCGGTAATTACCGCGTGTTTAAAAGGTACTGCCGACGCTTCAAAGGACAACCTATACCTGGGGTATATTTCAAAAACATTAATCTCACTCCAGGGTTCAAGCAGCCATTTGTTACGCCCGAACACATCCGTCCCAACGCGATAGTATATCAAGTCCTTTATCCGCCTGCCGCCCCGTGTTATCATCCATGGAGGCGATATGACAAGCTTTACTCCTGGCAGCGGAACAGACGGTAAACCGGCGTTAAGCGACATCGTCCATTCTTCCCACCCCCATATCCGCCCGCTGACGAACCTATAGTCGTCCCGCACCGGTGTGCGCTCAAGCGAATGGATGTATGTGGTCACAAACGAATATCCATTTGGCATAGGGCNGGAAAAGAGAATACTATCCCTGCCCGTGGCCGTAAAATAATTCACAGGCATGTACGCCGCGAAAATAACCATACATATTAATAAGAGGAGTATGCGACCCATGTTTTTTAAAATTCTGAATTCATGAAATTTCAAGGGTCACCATTCCCNGAGCCATTCTTTAAACATTTTTACAGCGTCCTCAAACGGGGCGGCGGAACGCAAGTCAACTCCCGCCGTTTTAAGTATCTCAAGGGGCCAATTGCTGCTTCCTTTTGACAGAAAATCAAGATAATTGTTGCGCGCCTTATCCCCGGATTCGATTATTTGCCTGGATAATGAACAGGCGGAGACAAATCCGGTTACATATTTATATACATAAAAAGCTGAATAAAAATGTGGAATCCGCGCCCATTCGATGTTTATCAAGTCATCGATCACCATATCGGGACCATAATATTTGGAGTTAAGTCTTTTCCATAATTCGCAAAGCGACTCATGGGTCAGTATCTCTTCTTTCTCCGCCATCGCGTGAGTATCCCGCTCAAATTCAGCAAACATAGCCTGACGGTATAAAGTAGTGCGCACCATATCCAGGCCATAGTTTAAAAGCCATTTACGTTCTTTGGGCCTTTTTTCAAGCAAATAGCGGATAAGCAGCATTTCATTCGTTGTTGAAGCTACCTCGGCAAGAAAAATAGTGTAATCTCCGTACACCTGAGGTTGCGNTTTATGAGTCCAGTAACTATGAAGCGAATGCCCCATTTCATGGGCNAGNGTAAAAACATCCCTAAGGGTTCCGTTATAGTTCATAAGCACATAGGGTCTTGTCCCATAGCTTCCCCANGAATACGCTCCATTTCTTTTTCCTTCATTTTCATATACATCTATCCACTTTTCGTTTATTCCCTGTCCCAAAACTCTACAGTATTCATTTCCAAGCGGTCTTAAACCCTCCATAATGATTTCAACCGCTTCTTCGTACGGAATATCCGTTTCAGGCTCATCTACAAGTGGAACATTCAAGTCGTACATATGCAATTCCTTGAGTTTAAGGACACGTTTTCTAAGTTTCATATAGTCATGAAGAGCGTCCACATGCTTGTTTGCGCAATTGATAACATTTGCATATACGTGTTTAGGGACATTATCCGAATGGATAGAAGCTTCAAGACACGAAGGGTATTTTCTGGATTTTGAATAAAAAATGTCTCCTCGTACAGAACCTTGATACAAAGCGCCAAAAGTATTCCGATATTTTGAATATGTTCCAAATAATCCTTCAAAAGCAGCTTTTCTAATTCTGCGAACTTTAGAACGATTTAATTTGTAATATCGTTCCTCCGTGAGTTCAACTTTTTCGCCGCTCTCGTCAGTTATTACAGGAAACTTCATGTCCGCGTCGGTAAACATTGAAAACACGTTATCTGCCGTACGGGCAATCTCCGAAGTNCTTGCCAGCATTTCTTCCTGTTCGGGAGAAAGTATGTGAGATTTTGAATGCAATAGCGTTTTAAAATGAAAAGCATAAATGCTCAATTTTTTATCCTTCAGGAACGATTTTAGTTTATCCTCAGAGATTTCCAGTATCTCAGGAGCGTAAAAAGCTGTTGACTCGGTAAACAAAGTATTGAGAATATCCGCGCGCGCAGCATATTCCTGATTTTTTGATACCCGAAGGTCCTCATGGCTTTTCATATGAGCATAAGCGTATATTTTCCCAAGTTCAAGAGCAATTGACTCTTCAAGTCTTAAAAATTCGATAAGTATATCTTTTACGAACAATTTTTTCCTGTAGCCTGTGATGAGAGCTATATTCAACTTCACGCTGTGAAAAGCTTTTTCCCAGGCGTCAAAATCCTCATATATAAGTTCGAGGTTCCATTTGTATTCACTGCTAATTTCATTTCTTGACGCAACTTTTTTCATTGTTTCTCCT
>WRNQ01000163.1 GCA_009776565.1 Synergistaceae bacterium
AACCTTGTAAAACTTATCTCAATAGCAAATACGGACGGATTTTATTATAAGCCCCGCATCGACCATTCGTTGCTCGCAAAATACTCCAAAGGGCTGATTGCNTNCTCTGCATGTCTTGCTGGAGAAATTCCGTCGCTGATACTTCAGGGAAAAGAGGANGCGGCGCGTGAGCGNGCGCTTTTTTACAGGGACTTAATGGGNGAGAATAATTTCTTTCTTGAAATAATGTATAACCAAATACCCGAGCAGAAAATTGTAAACGAAGCGNTGATAAATATTTCGCGCGACTCCGGAATTCCGCTTATAGCCACAAATGACGCTCATTATTTAAANAAAGAGGACTTTGAATGGCATGATTTNTTATTGTGTATTCAAACAAAATCCGACATATCCGATGCAAATCGTATGAGTTTCAAGTATCCGGACTTTTANCTGCGTTCTCCCGAAGAGATGTACGGCATTTTTGGCGGCACGGTTCCCGAAGCGCTTGAAAATACAGTTAAAATAGCAGAAAGGTGCAATGTGAGCTTTGAACTGGATTGCGGAAAATACCTGCTTCCGAAACTGGACCTTTCAAACGAGGAGTCTTTAAGCGAGCGCCTTTCAAAGGACGCTCACGAAGGGCTCAGATGGAGAGTTGGCAAATTGGCCGATGACCCAGAATATGCTGATAGACTGAGCTTTGAATTGAAAGTAATAAATGATATGGGGTTTGCAGGATATTACCTCATAGTTGCAGGGATAATAAAAGCGGCAAAGGACAATGGGATCCCAATCGGACCTGGAAGAGGCTCCGGCGCCGGATCGCTTGTAGCATGGGCGTTAAGAATTACAGAGCTTGACCCGCTGAAGTATGGGCTGCTGTTTGAGCGTTTTTTAAACCCGGAACGCATAAGTATGCCCGACTTTGACACCGACGTCTCGGATAAAGGGCGCGACGAGCTCATGCGTTACATAGTGGAACATTACGGAAGCGACCGGGTCGCTCAGATAATAACGTTCGGCAGGATGAAAAGCCGTGGATCGATAAAAGACGTAGGCAGAGCCCTCAAAATCCCATATAGCGAGGTTGATAAAGTCGCTAAACTCATTCCTTTTGATCCCTCAGGCGCCAAAACAATAGCGGACGCCATGGAGACAATCCCAGAACTAAAGCAAATTTATAAAGAAGATGTAAATATGGCAAAAGCAATTGATTTCGCCTCAAAAATTGAAGGGCTCGCGCGTCATTGTTCTGTACATGCAGCAGGAGTTGTAATTACTCCGGTGCCAACATCCGACATTGTGCCAATTCGAAGAATTGAGGAAGGACAAATAGTAACACAGTATTCCATGGAGCCAATAGAGGAACTTGGATTGGTAAAAATGGACTTCCTTGGTCTGCGGACTTTGTCAATTATTGAGGAAGCTATTGACAACATAAGAATTTCAGGCAAAACTCCCCCTGATATCGAAAAAATACCGATGAACGACAAAAAGACTTATGAGCTTTTAACCCAGGCGGATACGCTTGGAATATTCCAACTTGAATCTGACGGTATGCGCCGTATGATAAAACGAATGAAAATAGACTGCTTTGAAGACCTGATTGCCGCAATTGCAATGTATCGCCCGGGACCTTTAGGCAGCGGAATGGTCGAACAATACATAAAAAGCAAAAACGGGCAGGTGGAAACGGTATATCTTCATCCAATGCTCAAAGACATTTTGCAAGAGACTTACGGCGTTATTTTGTACCAGGAGCAGGTAATGCAGAGCGCTACGATTTTAGCCGGATACTCGCTTGGGGAAGCCGACTTACTGAGACGCGCGATGGGGAAGAAAAAAGTTGAAGTAATGCAGAAGGAAAGGGCAAAATTTGTTGCAGGATGCGAAAAAAACAAAATTAAATCCGAAGACGCGGAAAATATTTTTAATATAATCGAAGAGTTCGCAGGTTATGGATTCAACAAATCCCACAGCGCGGTATACGCGTTGATTGCATATCAAACCGCGTGGCTGAAAGCAAACTACAGAACGGAATACATGGCGGCTTACCTCTCAAGTCAAATGGGCGCTAAAAAAGAAGTTATGGCGGAATATGTAAAGGAAGTCCGTCGCTCAGGCATTTCGGTTTTAGCGCCGGATATAAATTCTTCAATGGCCAGCTTTACGGCTGTTAAAGATGTAATACGCTTTGGGCTCAGCGCTGTGGCGCGTCTCGGAGATAACGCTGTTGAATCAATACTAGCGGCGCGTAAAGAAGGAAATTTCAAATCGCTATGGGACTTTATCAATCGTGTTGAACTCCATCACGTGGGCAAATCTGTGATGGAAAATCTCATATACGCCGGCGCCTTCGACTCATTATGCTCGCCGGACGGCGCCCGGAACAATTCCGCTAACCGCGCTCAACTCATTGCGGCTCTGCCGGAGTTTATTTCAGCCGCACAGTCGTTTAAATCAAACGATAAACAAAGCTCACTTTTTGGCGACGAAGATATAGTAAGTGAAAGCCCTGCTCTTCCGGACATTCATGATTATGAGCTTTTTGAAAAACTTGAAAAAGAAAAAGAAGTAATGGGAATTTATATCTCCGGGCATCCGTTTGACCAATACGAACACATTTTCAGACAGCATACAATAACTAAAATTAATGAAATCAATTTCTGGCGCTCGAAAACTTCTCCAAGGATCGGAGGAGTGATAGCAAAATGGGACGAAAAGAGGACAAAAAAAGGAGAAGCGTTTGGAATAATTACGCTCGAAGATGCGGATAGCAGCATCGAGGTAGTATGTTATTCAAAAGAATGGGAGTCAATAAAAGAGAATATTTCGATAGGGCGCCCCTGCATGGTTGAAGGCGATTTAAAAACCGACAGNGAGCCGGTNAATATAATAGCGCGCAAAATAACGCCTGTTGATGAATTCGTGGACTCCCCCCCATACGTCAGGCTTAAGGTAATATTATCTCCCATTGTTGAAGAAACGAGTGTTTTATTTAAAAAAGTAAACATAGCGTTGAGCGAATTTCCCGGTTATTCTCCGGTGCTTCTGGAAATTGCGGAGGACGAAGATTCTACAGAAAGCTATGTAATCGCTCTTTCAAACGAAAAAGTTGACCCGGATAAACTGCCGCATTTAGAGGCTNTGCTTGCGGAATNTCTTCCGGCAAACTCTTTTTCGGTTTCTATATAAAAGCGTGTAATAGTAGTATAATTGAACGTGCAGGGAAATATGGAACAAAGCATTCATTTGTTTAGTTGCATGTTCCTGGACTGGGAGGTATAAAAATGCGAATTTTGATAGTGGAAGATGAAAAAACTATTGCTGACGTGATATCGGCATACCTTAAAAAAGATGGGTACGAAACCGATTCAGCTCTGGACGGGCTACGCGCTTTAGAATTATTTAACGAGAGCAGGAAAAATGACGCCCCTTACGATCTGATAATTCTGGATTTAATGCTCCCGCGGTTATCCGGCGAGGAAGTATGCAAACAAATCCGGCTCTCTTCAAATGTGCCAATAATAATGCTGACGGCAAAGGGAACCGAATCGGACGTTATAGCAGGACTTGACGCGGGCGCGGATGATTATGTGATAAAGCCGTTCAGCCCACGCGTGCTGGTTGCGCGAGTAAGGGCGCATCTTCGGGGGAGCCTGGTGGGCGAAGCTTCGGGAGATAATTCTGTTGTTATGCGAATTGGCGACATTGATATCGACATGACAGCCCGGGAAGTACGTAAAAGTGGA
>WRNQ01000164.1 GCA_009776565.1 Synergistaceae bacterium
TCTATTGTAGGCTCTTCTATTTTCACCGGCTGAAAGCGCCGCTCCAGCGCCCCGTCACGTTCAATATACTTGCGGTATTCTTCCTGAGTTGTTGCTCCTATTACCTGAAAATCTCCCCTTGCAAGCGCAGGCTTCAGCATATTGGCGGCGTCCATAGCGCCTTCCGCGCTGCCTGCTCCTACAAGCATATGCATTTCATCTATAAATAAAATAACTTCTTTAGATTCTGAAACTTCTTTTATTATCTTGCGGATGCGTTCTTCAAATTCTCCTCTGTATTTAGTCCCTGCAACAAGATTACCAACAT
Source organism: Synergistaceae bacterium (assembly GCA_009776565.1). The sequence goes on from WRNQ01000164.1 coordinate 308, forward strand.
TTAGCTGCACTATTCTGCGATTTTGAAGTATCGCAGGCGCGTTACAAGAAGAGAGCATCAGTGCAACTCCTTCCACTACAGCAGTTTTTCCTACTCCCGGGTCGCCCACTAAGACAGGATTACATTTTGTCCTTCGGCACAAAACCTGCATAACCCTCTTAATCTCTTTGATTCTCCCTATTACAGGGTCAAGGAGACCTTCCTTTGCCCGGGCTGTAAGGTCTATACCCAGCGGATCAAGCGTTGGAGTTTTAGTCTTGGTTTTTTGTTTTACNTTATCGCTCTGNCTTTCTACTCTCCTTCCGTCAGAAATCAAAAGCGATGAAGAAATCTCTCGCTGCGCNTCCGCGAGGTCTACGCCAAGGGAAGTCAAAAACTGACACGCGTAAGTATCCGGCTGTAAAAGTATGCCAAGCAAAAGATGCTCGGTACCAACATGGTTTACACCATAATTGCGNGCCTCTCGCATAGCGTAATCAATGGTTTTCTTAAGTTTATCGCTCAATGGNAAATCAGTAAGCTTTAATGTCGGGGCAAAGTGGCTTAAAGAAGCGTCAAGATTCATTAAAGCAGTTTTNANATTGACGCCAAGCGAAATCAAAACGCGAGCCGCTTCACCTTCGCTTTCCTCTAACAAGCCTACAAGAAGATGTTCTATTTCTATCCTTGAATGACCTAAAGCCAATGCTTTTCGGTGAGCTAACTGAATAACTCTTTTACCTCTTTCTGTGAAAAACTGCCACATATGTAATCAACTCTTTTCTGGGTTTAAGCCAACATAATGCTACGCAANACCCTCTTCAACAATTCCGCCTGGATAGTNTCTCTTTTATAAGAAGAAAGATCAAACAACGAGGCGCCAAGCTCATCNCAATGACGCAACGCCACCTCAATCAAAAGTCTCTCGCGGGCAGTTATCAAACCCCGCTTTTGCAGCGCACTCAGGTATCTGCGCGCATCCTGCCATGATATAGTTTCTCCGACTATTTTTTCAAGATGGTCAAGCTTGTCTTCTGAAGTGTCTTGCCTTATCCGCTCTATTTTTATGTATCCGTGCCCGCCGCGCTGGCTTTCAACAATGTATCCCTGTTCCTGAGTAAAACGGCTGCGCAAAACGTAATTTATCTGGCTGGGAACGCAACCGAAAGTCTTGGCAAGTTCTTTTCGCCTGATTGATAACATTGATTCGGGAGCGCTTGATTCATTTAAAAGCTCAGTTAAATACATCTCAATCGCGCGAGTTAAACTTGACATAAAAAATCCTCCTGCTGACTTTAAAAATATGTCCGATAGTCATTTTACCAAAAGGTCAAAAATAGTCAAGAAAAACTTTAGAACCTTGTTATCACTGCTTTATATCGGTGTATATTCTCGTATTAATTAGTGTTATTATTATGAAATAAGTCAACTCTTGACACTTTGTCAGTTAAATGCTATTTATTGTGGAGGGTACTAAATGCCAAAAAAAATATTTCCTTATAAATGCGCGTTTACATTGCTGATTCCGCTTCGAAGCATATTTTTGTCGCCGAAGCAGGTAATTGAACGTATGGAGCTAAAAGACAGCATGAATGTACTGGAGCTTGGTCCCGGACCAGGATATTTCAGCGTGAAAGTGGCTTCCGTTTTAACAAGAGGCCACCTTGTCATAGCCGATATCCAGCCCGAAATGTTACGGCTTGCAGAAAAACGAATGATGAAACGAGGGATTGCCAACGTGGAAAGTTACCTTTGCAACGGTATGTCTTTCGACTTTCAGGACGAAAGTTTCGACAGGATTTTCATGGTGGCAGTTCTTGGAGAAGTGGAGAACAAGGTATCCTATATGGCGGAATTCCATCGCCTCTTGAAACGAGGCGGTATTCTGTCAATATCCGAACTCGCCGGCGACCCGGACAAAATGAGCTTTAATTCCCTGAAAGTTCTCGGCGAAAATTCCGGCTTAAGCTTTTACAAGCATTACAGCAGCATATGGAGCTACACTATTAATTTTACAAAGGGTGGTAATTAATGAACAAGGAATATACCTGCTTTTGCGGTCTTTACTGCCTTAACTGTGCAGTCAAGGCAAAAGTAGCGCCTGCATCGAAAGTTTTATTTGAGGAAATGAAGAAGGCGGGATTTGAAGAAATAATACATATGATTCCAGGTAGCGAAGGATTCTGGCCGTTTCTCAAAGGCATGGCCGAAAGCGGCGTATGTATATCATGCCAGGAGGGAAGCGGCAACCCGGGATGTAAAGTCAGAGCCTGCGCAAAAGAAAAAGGTTTAGAAATGTGCGCATTGTGCGACAGTTACCCATGCGAAAAATTTGCCGCCTTTTTTGAAGGATACCCTGTACTGAAAAACGACAACGCCTTGCTTCGCGAGGAAGGCATAAACGCATGGTCAAAACTTCAGGACGAGCGCTACGCAAGAGGGTTCACCTATTCGGATGAAAAGATGTAGTAAATCCAATTCTAAATCAAACGTATGCTTTGATGAGGAAATTCGGCGACTTCGCACGGTTCACTTCGCTCACCGTCTCCCTGCCGATCGCAAGTTCGCTGGCTCTGTAGCAAAATCCGCATCGCCTACGTTCGATTTATAAATGGAGTTTAAAAATCTCGACTGTCTGTGAATGCCGTTTCAATGAAAAATGTCAAAAATGTCTATATAATCAATTTTTGGGAGTCAAGAAAAACTATATCACTTCACTATTTTGGGCTCATTTTTTCTTTCCGGCAGTATAGGTAACATAAATTAATACGATGGTCAAAATCAATGAAAAAAACTCATAACTTGTTAACGTTATTGTCAAGGCATAGCCCCCCTTTTTATTTTGTTTTCATTATAAATATGAGGATATGCCTTACTTGTATATCATTAACAACTCCCACAAATTTTAGATGTGGGAGTTGCTAATTAATCGAAATATCCACTCTTGTCTATTCATCGCATTTCCATTGCTGATCTTTGCATATCAATTAATAATAACCGAACTATTTCGTTAATCTCGTGGATACATTTTAATTTTACCATGGATGCTGAAAAAAGATTTAGCAGCATATTCTTGATATAGACAAATCTTCGTTTCTTCGTATACTAAAAAATAAGCAGATATTTTCCAATCTTTTGTTTGCATTGACACAAGCAAAATCTTTATAGCAAAACTCCAGAAGGAATTGACAATTCCACTTGACATTTTCATAACTAATGGTAATAATAATAATACAAGAGAGGATGCCTTAGCGCCCTCTCAAGTTGTAAGTTGCACGACGGTAAATGACTGGACTCTATGTTAGAATCTGAAAAAATAAGCCATCGTTAAGGGGCGGCTTATTTTTTTGTGTTCTTGTCTGTCATTATTGCAATAATAACTAACGCAAATGTCAACGCAATCATCAAAGCTTCAAACACAGTCATAAGGC
>WRNQ01000165.1 GCA_009776565.1 Synergistaceae bacterium
CCGATAATACTATCCCCCAGCATAATGCTTTAAAAGAATGCCCTTCATCCGTGTCGGGAACATTACGAAGCCAGAATTCAAGCTGGGTCTTCATAGGCGAATAAAGCTCAACGTAAGCGTTTTCCTCTTCTTCTTTGAGCTTCCATTTATCATCCGACGCCCATACGTCGCTTGCCGATGTCGTTACTGTGAGAAAGACAAACAGAAAAAGCAGAAGTTTCGTAATTATTTTGCTCATCTCACTAATTGAACCACGCATGTTCCTACGAAAACTTTACCGGTGGAATCTACCCCTTCGAGAACCATGTAAGAAAGACCCGGATATGTCATTTCTGTCCATTCTTTATTCGAGGAGAAGGAGACCACAAGATCTTCTTTCCCGTCACCGTTTACATCCTGCATCACAGTTTCCAGAATTTTCCCGCTTATACTTTCAAGTTCTTCCCCGGAGAACGCAGGAGATAAACGCAATGAGTCTTTATTGACTGCGCTTACATCGGTTTTTCCGCCTGCAAGAAGGGCTATTTTCACAGTGTCCTCGTTAGCAAAGTTNATTNTTTCGCNNNTGACTNCAATCTGAACGCCTGCTATCCGGTCCGCCAGTTCNCTGGCGCCCGCGACAGCCTTTGAAGCCTGCAGTTCGGTGTATTCAGCCATAGCTTTTTTCCCCGCAGCTTTATCCGTTGCGTAGATTTCCGCAAATTTGCTCTCGANGGCGCTTTGTTCATCCGCCCATTCTTTCTCCAATTTATCTCGCGCCTCTGTAATCTCCGCTATGACACTGCGGTACTGAGGATCCCGCGACAGCCTTTGAAGCCTGCAGTTCGGTGTATTCAGCCATAGCTTTTTTCCCCGCAGCTTTATCCGTTGCGTAGATTTCCGCAAATTTACTCTCGATGGCGCTTTGTTCATCCGCCCATTCTTTCTCCAATTTGTCGCGCGCCTCTGTAATCTCCGCTATGACAGTGCGGTATTGAGGATCTGCCAGATATTGAAGTTCTTGAAAAGCCCACCAGGCGCGGGAAGGTTCATAACTTAAATCCGAAGCTGCCGCTGAGAAGTGGGTTGCCATTCCGAGTTTTGGTTCAATCCAGCCAAATGACGCCGGGATTTGTTCGCTGTGTACATACCAGGGGACATACGGCGAAGTGCAGGCGTGCCCGGTCGCTTTCCACATCACAATAAACTCGGGGTTTTCACGAAGTTGAATAACAACGCTCTCTTGCGTGCTCGGCGCGCATATCACGCGGTTTCTTGTCAGGTGAGGAGAAGGGGCGCTATCTGTAGTCAAGTCGTCCCGTGTTCCATCATANTGNGTNCGCAANACTCTTTTNACATCTTCAACGCTTATCTTACTCTCAGTTTTAAATGAAAANGGCAAATCTTGCGTTTGATCGAATTCTTNNCCNGTCAAAATGGAAATTCCGTGAGCGTGCCTTAGAAGGTTNCTGGGATGNCGGAAATATTCCCCTCTCTGGTATGTTTCGGCAAAGTCGAAATCTGAAAAATCTCCTTCCTTAGCCGGCGTGTACCAACCACGGTCAATAGCGTGTTGAACGAGATTTGGAGAGGTGACGAAGTTTTCTTTATCGTTAAAATCAATTTTGCGAATTATGTAATGATTTGGCATTACTAAAACTTCGTCGTCCGGCACACGCATGGCGGCGTAATTTTTCCCGTTAACAACCTGCAGCACCCAAGCTTCGTCTTTATCGGCTATCTCGTAAGAACGCCCCGATGAATCGTATCCATATTTATCCAATAAAGCGGTTGCGATTTCAACGGCTTCTCTGGCTGTTTTCGCCCTCTCCGCCATGATACGCCGGACGCCGTGTTTAATGCCGCCTTCGGTAAGTTCCGGCTCCGTCTCTATTGATGGCCAACAACTGTTACTGACAATTGCAACGCCCCATTCATTGATAAAACCATCGCTGAAAGACGATCCCGGATACGGAGCGCGCGTTTCCGTCCAAAAATAAGCCCACGTTTCCTCTACCTGAGGGATTTTTGCGTTAGGTCCTTCATAAAGCACAAGCTCGCCCGCCGCGTGTTTTGTTCTGGGTACATAATACTGTAGCATTATTAAAGGAGGATCGTTATCCTCGTTATGTCCTAATAGAACTTCGCCTGTCGCTGAGGCTTTCTTACCTACAATTACGGCGGTACATGCGCTTGCCGCTTCCGTTAAAAAGGGTAATACCATTACAACCAACAACAAAATAGCTACACGTCTTTTCATAATTTTTCCTCCTTCAAATTTTCGTTTCTCCATATCCGTTAACAGGAAAAGCAACCTGCCGGCTTTTTAATCCTTTCTATTTTTGTTTTTCCTGTTGCTCTATTTTACGACAGCATGTAATAGAAAGCTAATTATTTTTGGCGTAACAAAACATGAGAACGCTGCTTCGATTTGTCCGCCGATCGCCTGCCGGACAGGTAACTCCGGAAAGAACCGGCGATTTTAAAACTTAACAAATGATTTACATTTGTTAGATATTCCTTAAATATATCAAAATATGTGGAATGAGTTCCGTAATATTTATGTTATTATTTCATTGAGGTGAAAGATATGATTGCTCGCGCTATTGAGGAAAGTATCCGCAAAGAAATAAACTCCGGCAGAAAAGCTGTTATTTTGCTTGGGGCACGGCAGGTCGGCAAAACGACTTTATTACGTTCATTGTTTGAAGAGAGCAGCGATGTGTTATGGCTGAACGGAGACGAATCTAACACCCGTTTGTTGCTGACGTCACGGAGCGTGGAGCAGTTGCGCGTCATAATCGGCAAGCACAATATCATAGTAATTGACGAGGCGCAGCGCGTACCTGACGTCTGTATTGTGCTGAAGCTGATTATTGACAATATTCCGCAGGTTAAAGTTGTCGCGACCGGGAGTTCGTCGCTTGATTTGGCAAACAGGACGACCGAGCCGCTGACCGGACGTAAAAGGCAGTTCACGCTGTTTCCGCTTTCCTTTCCGGAAATGGCTGNACATCACGGATTACTTTCGGAAACAAACTTGCTTCCTCACAGGCTTATTTACGGATACTACCCTGACATTGTNANCTCTCCCGGTGAAGAGCGCCATCTGTTGCAAGAATTAACTGACAGTTATCTGTACAAAGATATTTCCACGTTTGATAGAATAAAAAAATCGGAGCAGCTTACACGTCTGCTCCGCGCGTTAGCGTTTCAAACTGGTTCGCAGGTATCGTACACGGAATTGGGGCAGTTATGCGGACTGGACAATAAAACAGTCGACAAATACATCTCTGTCTTGGAGCAGACGTTTGTTATATTTAAACTTGGCTCATATTCACGAAATCTGTGGAACGAACTTAAAGCAAGCCGTAAAATTTACTTCACCGACAACGGAGTCCGTAATGCGCTCATTGCGGATTTCCGTCCTATTGAGTTGCGTGACGACGTTGGCAAGCTGTGGGAAAATTTCCTTGTCAGCGAGCGTTTAAAGCGCAATAAATACGCCGGAAGCTACGCCAATCCCTGGTTCTGGCGCACTCAGGCACAGCAGGAAATAGACTACATTGAGGAACAGGACGGGTATTTGTTGGCGTATGAGTTCAAATGGAATCCGTCAGCCAAAACGAAACAGCCTAAAGCGTTTCAAACGGCTTATCCGGACAGTTCGTTTGCGGTTATCAGCAGGGATAACTTTGCGGAATTTCTTCTGTGAAAAAAGCTGC
>WRNQ01000166.1 GCA_009776565.1 Synergistaceae bacterium
GCATGAAGCAGCACTGGTTCTTGACGCTTGCGGCAAGGATATTGTGATAATTGAAACTGTTGGCGTCGGTCAATCGGAAATAGATATAATGAAAATTGCGGATACGGTATGCGTAATCCTGGTCCCCGGGCTTGGAGACGATATTCAGATTATGAAAGCGGGGATAATGGAAATAGCTGACGTGTTCGTTGTTAATAAAGCAGATAAGGAAGGCGCGGATAAAGTTGCCCGCGAGACGAGCGCGATGCTCAGCTTGTTAAAAGACAGAGATTGGATTCCGCCCGTAGTGCTCACGATAGCGGAAAATGGAAGCGGGGCGCCCGAACTTATAACAAAAATCGAGCTTCATAAAGAGTACATGAATAATACCAAAGCGGGATTAGAGCGAAAGAAAAAACGTATTGACAGCGAGATTGAGACTTTGCTTTTATCTCGCCTGGCTCTACGCGCGGAACTTTGTTGGGCAAGAAATAAAGATAATTCAATACAGGCTTTAATTGAGCGTAAAACGAACCCGTATGCGGTCGTTGAGGAGTTAATTACAAATATATAGAGGAGGTTATTGTATTCATGGCGATTCGGAGTATAGGAGAACTATGCGAGGAACTGCAAGGGAAACTCAAATCTGCTGCTGCCGGCGGAGGAGATAATGCCATTGCCAGGCAGAAGGAAAAGGGGAAAGGAACTGCGCGCGAGAGAATTGCCCAGTTGTTGGATGCAGGGTCATTTGTTGAGATGGACGAATTTGTTACGCATCGCTGTACAAATTTTGGGCTTGACAAATCATACCCGCTTGGTGACGGAGTTATTACAGGTTGGGGAACAATTAACGGACGAAAAGTTTTCGTTTACAGTCAGGATTTTACCGTCCTTGGCGGTTCTCTTGGAGAAATGCATGCCAATAAAATCTGCAAGATGCAGGATATGGCNATGAAAATGGGTTGCCCTATAATAGGCATAAACGACAGCGGAGGAGCTCGTATTCAGGAAGCTGTGGATTCCCTCAATGGATATGGAAAAATCTTTTATCGCAACACAATATCAAGCGGCGTCATCCCTCAGATTTCAATTATTATGGGCCCCACTGCCGGAGGAGCGGTTTATAGCCCTGCTCTTACTGATTTTGTTTTTATGGTTGACAAAATCGGAATAATGCATATAACGGGACCGGCGGTAATAAAAGCTGTTACAGGAGAGGACGTTTCAAGCGAGGAACTTGGAGGCGCCTCAACTCACAATACGAAAAGCGGCAACGCACATTTCATGGCAAAAGATGAGACCGAGTGCTTCGATCAGGTTAGAAAACTGTTGTCATACCTTCCTCAAAATAACCTTGATGAAACTCCTTTTATAAAAACTTCCGACGATATTAACCGCGCCGATATAAACCTTCGTGATATAGTTCCGACGAATCCAAATAAAGGATACGATGTCCGTAAGGTACTTGAATCCGTGCTTGATGACGGAGTTTTCTTTGAAGTTCAAAAGGATTGGGCAAAGAATATTGTAACCGGTTATGGTCGCATAGGTGGAAAATCAATAGGAATAATAGCCAATCAAGCGTCTTGCCTGGCCGGCTGCCTTGACGTTGACGCGTCGGACAAAGCGAGCCGTTTTATTCGTCATTGCGACGCTTTCAACGTTCCTATTGTAACTTTTGTTGACGTCCCCGGATATTTGCCCGGCGTTACGCAGGAATATATGGGAATAATCCGTCATGGCGCNAAAATGCTATACGCNTACAGCGAAGCAACTGTACCGCTGGTCACGGTAGTGCTCAGAAANGCTTATGGGGGCGCCTATCTTGGTATGTGCGGCAAATCGCTTGGCGCGGATATCGTCCTTGCATGGCCACANGCTGAGATAGCGGTCATGGGAGCTGAGGGCGCCGCCAATATNATTTTTAAAAAGGANATTGACGCAGCGAAGAATCAGGAAGAACTCAGAGCTCAAAAAATCGAAGAGTACAGNGAAGCTTTTGCAACTCCATATGCGGCTGCCGATCGCGGGCTTGTTGACAGAGTTATTTTTCCGGAGGAAACGCGCAAAGAGCTGTTTAACGCCCTTAATGGAATGGAAAGCAAACGTGAATCGTTGCCGCGTAAAAAACACGGCGTGATTCCTCACTAGGAGGGGATATTATGCTTCCGNTTTCGCATTTCTCCGGTNTAGGCGGAGCTCTTATAGTAAGCTTAATAGCTTTTACAATAGTGTTTGTCGTGCTGATGGGATTGTCCGCAATAATTTATGCTAATCGGTATATCAGCATAATTGTGGAAAAAAAGGAAACTTCAAAAAAGACCGTTACTTCCGCGCCGCTTCCTGTATCCGCGCCGCAGACCCCAATGGTTGATGCAGATGCAAATGATATGAAAAAAGTTGTTGCAGTCATATCCGCAGCTATCAATGCTTCTGTAGGCAGAAGGGTGAATATTTTAAGCGTAACGCCTGCGCCTGTGCAGGGTAACTCTTTGAATATGACCGCTATGTGGCGCGTGACAGGAATAGCTGAATGTATGGAAAGCAGACTTGGTTCTCGTTCGTGGTAAAAAATATAATATAAAGTATAAGAGGAGATTAGTATAATGAAATATAAAGTTACGGTCGATGGAACTGCTTATGTTGTAGAAGTTGAAGATTTGGGCGCAAGTTCAGCGCCTGNTGCCAGCCCTTCTGNTAGCGCGCCTGCGNCTGCNGCGCCTGTGGCGGCGACGCCTGCGCCTGCAGCGGCGCCGACTCCTAAACCGGCNTCTGTNCCTGCCGGAGGCGTTACAATAACTGCTCCCATGCCGGGAAAAATTCTTAAAGTTTTGGTATCTGCCGGACAGTCAGTGAAAAATGGAGAAATGATTATCCTGCTTGAGGCAATGAAAATGGAGAATGAAATTTTCGCAACTGCGGACGGTAAAATAACTGATATTCGTGTTGGTAACGGGGACGCTGTTAACGCCGGAGATGTCCTTGTAGTAATTGGATAGTGGGAGTGTGAATCTCTATGGGAGTTTATGTTGACGCGCTTGGCGCCCTCATAAGAGAATCAGGATTTGGAGGGATGACGACAGGNAATTTAATAATGATCATAGTATCCCTCGTNTTGTTATATCTTGCGTTAGGCAGAGGATTTGAGCCTTTGTTGCTTACGCCTATCGCTTTTGGNTGCCTTTTGGTGAATTTGCCTTTGTCCGGAATAATGGATGAAGGNGGGTTCTTGCGTTACGTGTTCTATGGGGCTGAACATGAAATATATCCGATAATAATATTCATGGGAATAGGCGCCTTGACGGATTTCTCNCCGTTATTGGCTAATCCTGTGACATTTTTGCTTGGAGCGGCGGCCCAATTTGGAGTTTTCATTTCGTTNATNGGAGCGANTCTTTTGGGATTCAACATTCAGCAGGCGGCAAGCATAGGAATAATCGGAGGCGCCGACGGTCCTACAAGCATTTACCTTACGATGAAGCTGGGGCAAGGAGAAATACTTGGCGCCATCGCGGTTGCGGCTTATAGTTATATGTCATTGGTTCCGTTGATCCAACCTCCGTTTATTAAAATGTTCACCACTAAAAAAGACCGGGCAATACGCATGGACGCCCTGCGCCCGGTAAGTAAACTGGAAACCATACTGTTCCCGATTCTTTGCACAATAGCGTCTGGGCTTATATTGCCGGCTTCAGTTCCACTGGT
>WRNQ01000167.1 GCA_009776565.1 Synergistaceae bacterium
GGCTATCGTAGCTATGGTGCACAAACCCCCGTCGACTTCGTCGACACCCCCTTTGAAAAGGGGGCGGTTCCCTTAATGGAGCGTTCCGGTTATCAGACTCTCTTTNTCCTCTCTGTGCCTCTGTGAGAAATATTTTTTTGCTTCTGNCTTTATAAATCAGGGGTTCCTGCCAACACATCCAACAGGAACCCTAAATGATTCTGCTCTTCAAATTAACAGAATTGCGAGTATTAATTTTAAATTTACTGATTTATTTAAGGGCGCCTTTTGCCTGAGTAATTATCTCGCGGAATGCCGACATATCATGAATCGCTATCTCCGAAAGCATTTTGCGGTTGATAGTTATACCGGCTTTCTTAAGACCATTCATGAATCTGCTGTAATTCATGCCTTCGCTTCTTACAGCAGCGCTTATACGGGTTATCCAAAGGGCGCGGAAATCTCTTTTCTTCCGCTTTCTGTCACTAAAAGCCCTTGAAAGAGCAGCAAGGAATGCCTCTCTCGCACGACGGTAAACATTTTTACGCTGTCCCCAATATCCCCGCGTAATCGAAAATAATTTTTTTCTCTTTTTATTGCTGGCGCTTCCGCCTTTTACACGTACCATTGAAAATTCACCTCAATCTATTCTAAGCGTACGGGAGCAGAACTTTAATCTGATCCGTAAGCGTTTCCGTTACATATCCGGCTTTTCGCAAACGGCATCGGCGACTGGGACTCTTGTGCTCAAGTTGATGAGATTTTCCGCTCTTACGGTACGCAAATTTTCCTGTACCCGTAGCAAAAAAGCGCTTTTTCGCACCACTGTGCGATTTCATTTTAATTTTAGGCATTACTTTAGTAACCTCCTCAATATATTTTCAAAAGAACTGAAAAACTATTTATGACTACTCTTCTTCGTCATCGTCAGTATATGCAATTCTTTTGTCGCTCACAGTTTTTGTNATTTTTGATTCTTTTTCGTCTCTTTCAATCTTTGGCTTATTAGATTTAGGAGAAGATGATGACTGTGGAGTCAACATAATGCGCATGTATCGCCCTTCCATCCTGGCAGGACCTTCGCTCTTTCCGACCAATTCGCAGTCGGATATAACACGATTCAATAAGTCCTCGCCTTTATCCAAAAAGGACATTTCCCTTCCTCTGAAAAACACCGAAACTTTTACACGATGACCATCTTCAAGGAAATTTTTTATCGCTCTAACTTTAAAATCGTAATCGTGTTCATCAATTTTCGGGCGCATCTTCATTTCTTTAAGAGCTTGGACTTTTTGCTTCTTACGCGCGTCTTTATCCTTTTTTTGTAACTGATATCTGTATTTTCCATAATCCAGTATCCTGCAAACCGGCGGTTCCGCAAGAGGCGCCACCTCAACCAGGTCAAGCATACGAGAATCTGCAATCTCAATCGCTTCCTCAGTCGGAAATACTCCAAGCTTCACTCCATTCTCATCAATAACTAAAACCTCAGAGGCTGCAATTTCCTCATTCACTCTGGGCTCATCATCTTCTTTTCTCGCTAAAATAGCCAATCACCTCCATAAAAAATAAACAGGGGAAAGATACATGCACCCCCTGTTTAATAAACATATAAACATTCACTGGAACCAAGCTGGCTGCCATGGCGCCGCAAGGTGAGAGGTGCTCCTCTGCTTTCAACAATTTAATAATATAACACATATATGTCAATCAGGCAATAGGTAGATTTGCAAATTTGTAAAATTATTTATCGTTGATAACTATCAAAAACTATTAAATCCGAATAATCCAGCCCAAGTTTTCTCAGGTGAATAAATATTTTTGCCGCAGCAATCGCATCTGATTTTGCTTCATGATGTTTTAGAGGGATATTTAAATGCGAACAAACGAAATCCAGAGAATTCTTTTGTAAAGACAGTCTCTTGCGGCAACCTTTCAACGTGCATAAAAAAGGTATTTCAGGGTACTTCAGATCCCAATACTCACAGCAATGTCTCAGTACTCCTCTGTCAAAAGGGGCGTTATGCGCCAATAAATAATCGGCCCCTTTAACAAACTCAGAAAACACACTGAATATATCGGCGAATGTTGGAGAATCCCGCACGTCATCCCAACGTATCCCGTGAATATAAGTGAACCGGAAGTTACGATTCGGTGGTTTTATTAAAAACGTTCTTTCATCGGTTATGTTATCATCGCGAACGCGAACCATAGAAAGCGCGCAAGCGCTTTCCAATCCATAGTTAGCAGTCTCAAAGTCAATTGCCACTACAGTTTTATGTTCGTTCTCCCCACACATAATTTAACCTCATATTAAATTAATTTTTAATTTTAAACGTTCAATCCTCCACAGATCAATTGGCATCGGCGGCCCTATCTAATCTTCATCCAGTTCCAGCACGGATTCATCCATTTCAATGTCTTCAGTTGCTTGTTCTTCCGTTTCAGCATCCGGATCTGAAGGAGCGGCGATATGAGTAATATTCATCCCTTCGTTCACGGCTGCAAGAACTTCTTTTGTCACTTCCTCCATAAGCTCCGGATGAGATTCAAGATATTGAGCCACTGTTTCTTTCCCCTGTCCCAGGTTCTCTCCCTTATACGATATCCATGAACCCTTGCGTTTAATTATCTCAAAATCAAGGGCCATATCCAGAACCGCTATGCCGCGAGGCACGCCCTTTCCGTATATCAGCGTCGTATGACCGCTTCGGAAAGGCGGCGCCTGTTTGTTCTTTACCACTTTCATGAACAGTTCATGACCGATGTTCATGTCCCCTTTAGTTACACTTTTTCCGCGCTTTACCTCTATACGGACCGAAGAATAAAATTTAAGCGCGCGACCGCCTGTCGTGGTCTCAGTCGGCCCTTGCGCGTAACCAGAAGATATTTTTGCGCGCAGTTGGTTTATAAATATTACTACGCAATTGCTCTTCGATATTACCGACGTCAGCCTGCGAAGGGCATATGACATAAGCCTCGCCTGCAGACCCAACTGACTTTCACCTATCGCTATTTTGCCGTCTATTTCGGCTTGAGGGGTCAGCGCGGCAACGGAGTCAATTACAACTATATCCACAGCGCTGCTTCGCACCAGCGTATCGAGAATAAACAGCGCCTGTTCTCCGCTATCCGGCTGTGAAAGATACAACTGGTCTATATTCACTCCGAGCGTAGCTGCAAGGCGAGGGTCAAGCGCGTGTTCCGCATCAATGAAAGCCGCTATTCCTCCCTCTTTCTGCGCTTCCGCTATCGCGTACAAGGATACGGTGGTTTTCCCGCTTCCTTCCGGGCCGAATATCTCGACTATCCTGCCCCGCGGAAGCCCCCCTATTCCAAGAGCTACATCAAGCGGAAGTATCCCGGATGGAATCACGTCAACCTGCGCTTTTGCCGTTTCTCCCAAACGCATGATGGAGCCATCGCCAAATTTACTCCGGATGTCTTTTATCGCAAGCTCCAATACTTCTTCTTTGGTCGTTAATGCTTTTTTCTTCACTCTCTACTCCTCCTTAAGTTCTCGCCACATTGTTTCAAGCGCAATGGTCTTAGCGCGTTCTCTGATCATTATACGATTACCGTTAAGGGTTCTTTGGAATGTCCTCGTCCCTTTATGGCTTTGAACTCCAAACCATACAAGCCCCACAGGTTTACTATCGCTG
>WRNQ01000168.1 GCA_009776565.1 Synergistaceae bacterium
CCATAATATTCGGTTGATAACAAAACCTTGATAACATTTTGATAACAGAACATCAGTGAACGCCATAGAGGATGGATAACTGGAATCAAATGGAGTAACAACCCAACAAAAAAGCTAAGCGGATTCGTTTAGAACAAGTCTTTTGTTTTCGAGTGGGAGTGACGGGAGTAGTAGATGGAGGCTTTGAAAGCCTTGTGCAGCAAGGGTTTGATAGTAGGCGAGTTTTATAGTGATGATATTTTGATGATCAAAAGAGTAAATATGACTTTTTTTATCTGGAGTATACAAAAATTGCTGATTTTTTGACGACCCCAAAACACAGTGTTACCCGAAAGGACAACTAACCATGATTCGTTTTATTAAGGAAAATAAAGTTCTTCTTCTAAATTATAAGCCTGATTCTAGTGTAAATATAATAAATGCCAAGCTTGGAATTAGCTTCACGGAAGACGGAACACTTACCGAGTACAGTGAAGACTCATTGCCTCTTGAAATGAAGAATCTTCGGGGCTCTTTTCACAAAGGTTTTTCTCTACTGATAAAAAGAACTTTCTCTTTTAACCGCACAGACTTGATCTATGACAAAACTGATGAGGGAGAGTATGTCTTCGCTCTGGGATTTCTGTCTGACAATTACTATAGAATTAAAGGACGAATTTTTGGTATATTGCATGATGTCCTAATGCATGAATCTATGAAGTTTGATCTCAGGTTGTTCTGCACCGGATCTGAAAACCGCACATCAATATTGGGTAAGATAGACAAGTTAATCCATGCCGAAGAGCAAGTGATTATCATTGGCGGAGAACGCGAGAATGCCATTCCAGAGGATGAGTATCTAGCCCTTGTTGATAACTTTCCAAATACCTATGAACTTGAACGTATTGCTGATGCGAGAATAGCTGGTTATATCCAAGACTATCTCGAGACAAAAAAGGACTATATAACAGTTTACGAAAAATATAGTAAAAGGAAACGGAGCGAATTTGTTAGAGGAATGACCCTATCATCAAATCTATTTAATTTAACTCGACTTGAAGCTTTTAAACTTGCCCATAGCAAGCTATATCGAATGCTTGAAGAAAAAGAACGTATTTCTGAAGAGCTCTGGCAACAAGGGATTTTAGAATTAATTCCTATTTTATTTCCGCAGTATATCTATGTATTCCCTAATGTTAAAATTAGCGACAAAGTCAACCCCGAAGCCGATTTTCGTGAAATAGATTTTCTTCTTGTTGATGCTTCGGGGAATGTTTAATCAGGAACACATTGTCCAGAAGAATTTACTGGATCGTCTTATAAAATCGTCGGCATCCGTAGCTAAAGGGGGAGAAAACAGATGGCTAAATTGGTCGCTGTAGAATATGAGTCATTCGAGCAAATAAAGCAAACTGATGAAAATGGCATTGAGTTTTGGTTTGCTCGGGATTTATCTTCTGTACTTAACTACTCAAAATGGGAAAACTTTTCGAAGGTAATCAAACGGGCAATGTTAGCTTGTAAAAATAGCGGTTATGACATAGCCGAACAATTTCCTGAGGTCAGGAAGATGTTCGAGGCTGGTCAGGGAGCTAAGCGCACAAAAATTGACTTCAAGCTCACTCGATATGCATGTTACCTAATCGTACAAAACGGTGATCCGCGAAAAGAGATTATTGCACTTGGTCAAACATACTTTGCTATACAAACACGCAGACAGGAGTTAGCCGACACTTTTAATCAGCTTGACGAAAATAATAAACGATTGGTCGTTCGCGGTAACATAAAACAGTGGAATCAGCTTTTAGCTGAAGCAGCGCACAATGCAGGGGTTATTACCGACGAGGAATTTGCGATTTTCCAAAATGCAGGTTACATGGGACTATACGGCGGATTGACCGTTGCAGATATTCACAATCGCAAGGGTTTGAAGAAAAATGAGCGAGTCCTTGACTTCATGGGGAGTACAGAACTAATCGCTAATCTGTTTCGCATATCTCAAACCGAAGAGAAATTGAAAATCGATAAAGCCTCGACCCCAGTAGAAGCAAACGAAATTCACTATCATATTGCCGAAAAAATCCGCAAGGCTATGATAGATATGGGAACAACCTTGCCAGAAAATCTTCCAACGCCCGAAAAAAGCATCCAAATTATTGAACGTGAGGAAATCAAAAAGCTGAGAAACTCGAAAACGAAGCTGATGCTTGATGAATAACAGATTTAACTGTTGCGTTTTGTGCAACAGTTGAATCTGAACGATGATGATATTTTGATGACCAAAGCAACAAAAACTACGGATAAATGTGAGTTTTTCAACTATAAATCGATGGGAGAACGAAAAGACAAAACCGATAAAAATGGCAAGAGCTGTATTCGATACATTCTGCGACAGCCACGAGATTGTTTTTCCGGATAAGAGGTAAATGATTATGAGTAAAGGCATTGTCTATATTCTGACAAACCCCTCACTTGATGGTTGGGTGAAAATCGGAATGTCCACTCGTAACGATATTGACGCCCGATTAGCGGAATTGAATCGTCCTGCGAACATACCCTTGTCGTATCGTGCTTATGCTATATATGAAGTGGACAAACCACAAGAGGTAGAAAAGCATATCCATAACCTCTTTGATATTATTGACGAGAACCTTCATGCGAGGGAAACGCTTTCAGGCGGTAGAGTGCGAGAGCGGGAGTTTTTTCGTATATCCCCGGAGAAAGCATTTGCCGTGTTCATAAATATTGCAAATCTTCGTGGCGATATGGAAAGCTTAACGCGAATCACGCCGAACGAAGAACAGATCGAAGAAGAAGAAATCGCTGAGCAAATAGACCGTAGACCTAATTTCAGATTCTCAATGCTACAGATTCCTGTCGGATCTGAATTGAGATTCCTGTATGATGATTCTGTTATTTGCCATACGAAAGATATAATAAACAAAATTGAGTATGAGGGCGTTGAGCATACTCTTTCAGGACTGGCACGTATTTTGGTCGCGGAATCACGCGGATTGAATAGATCACACTCAGTAGCGGGTCCTCGATATTTTACATATCAAGGAAGCACCCTTGCCGACCTGAGAAATACGCAGGAGCGCAGAGAGGCTGAGGAATAATGATTGACAATAAGAAAGAACAGGAGCGCGAGGAACTGCACCGCACGATATGGAATATTGCCAACGACCTTCGCGGGAGCGTTGATGGATGGGATTTCAAGCAATACGTCCTCGGTATGCTGTTCTACCGCTACATATCGGAAAACCTCACAGCTTACATCAACAATGGCGAACACGCCGCCGGGGATACGGCGTTCAACTATGCCGCGCTTGCTGATGCTGATGCAGAACAAGCCCGTGACGACTTAGTAAAGACAAAGGGCTTTTTCATTCTGCCAAGCGAACTTTTTGAGAATGTCTTAAAACGCGCCGCCACGGACGAGAACCTGAACGAGAGGACACGCGGGAGAAAGTAGACATAACCGCACTTAACGCCGAGATTGAGCGAATTGTTGCTCGCTCCGATGTGCTGCGAGGTGAAATAGCGGCGATTATTGCGAAGATTGAGGGGGATTATAATGAGTAAATCCAGAAACAAAAGCAAAAGTCCGCAAGAAATTGAGAGAATCCTTAATTGCACACGAGTAAGCATGGAAGTCGA
>WRNQ01000169.1 GCA_009776565.1 Synergistaceae bacterium
CAAATCAATGTTTCAAACTCAGAAGGTATGAGCCCTTTGATGATTGCCTCAAAGCAGACAAATAACCCGGCAATAATTGAGCTTTTGTTAAGATTCAGCGCTGATGTGACAATAAAAGCAAACGGAAAGATGGCTGTTGATTTTGCGAGGAATAATCCAAAACTGAAAGGCTCTGCGGGTCTTAGAAATTTGGAGACCACGACGAGGTTAAGACTAAGCGAAAACGTTAAATAATAGAAATACTATTTATGATAGAATTAATTTTTATCGTACAATTCAAGAGATTCTTTATGAAAGCAGGAATATAGATGAAAAACTTCCATTACAAACTTATATCCATATTAGTTCTTATTTTGATGTTTTCGCCCCCCGCAAACTCGATGCCTCTTGTCAACGAACTCTACATGGTAATATTACGGGATTCGGACGCTCAGATAATTGCCGTTGAAAATAACAAAATTGATATTTTAGGAGATCTTATCCGCCCAATTGACATAGAGAGGCTCTCAAAGTCGCCTAACGTCGAACTTTCCATAGCGTCCGCTTTTCACAGTTTTTATTTAAGCTTTAATACGCGCGTATTTCCTTTTAATTCAAAAATATTGCGGCAAGCAATATGGCAGGTAATCCCAAAAGAGAAAATAGTGCGTGACCTGTTCTCTGGGTATGCTGAGCCGATAGACAGCTATCTGCCGCCTGTTTCAACCTGGCTAAATAAGAACGTCAAATATCTGAGCTATGACCCTGACGCGGCAAGGGCTTTATTAACAGAGAATGGATGGAGCTGGAATGCCAATGGTATTCTTGTTTCTCCAAATGGAGAAACTTTAAAACCAATGAAGCTTTTGTCACCGACAGCATCAGTTGCGCCAACCTCCGCCGAGATAGGACATCTTGCTGCGGAAGCCATGCGAAAACTTGGTGTTCCCATAGAAAGCGAGCCAATGGATTTTTCGGCTATGTTGGCAAGGTTGGACAGGCATGATTTCGATGCGGTCGTCCATGCGTGGACTCTTTCCCGCGATCCGGACAACTTATTCGCGTTCTACCATTCGTCAATGGATGTACAATCCGGCTATAATATTTCCGGTATGTCCGATCCTAAGTTAGATGAGGTTTTGCTGGCGCTCAGGGACGCTCCTGACGAAGAGAGCGCGCGCGCAGCCGCAAACGAAGCTCAGGAGTTGCTGTCGGATATTGTTCCTTCAGTTCCTATTTACAGTCGTTATTGGATTACTGCTGTTCAGAAAGGATGGGACGGTATTTATACCTCCGAAAGAACTACCGCCGACAATTTTTGGACTCTAACCGGAATGACACCGTCTGACGGAAAAATGCGCCCTGTTTATTGGAATCTTCCGGAAGAGCCGCGTTCTCTGAACCCTATAACAGCAAGCTCCGCGTACGATTGGATGGTGATGGGAAATGTTTACGACACGTTGATGTCCATACACCCGGATACGTTTGAAGATATTCCATGGATTGCCACGGAGTGGAGCGTAAGTAATGAGGATAATAAAACTGTTATTGAGTTCAAGATACGAGACGACATTAAATGGCATGACGGAAAACCTCTTTTGGTTGAAGACATCATCAATACTTTAGATTATATGAAAAAAATTGAAGCCCCCAGATACTATGACAGCGTTAAGGACATAGAAAGCTTAACGTCGCCCGAAGCTAATACCGTCGTTATTAGATTCGGAAAGACCAGCTATTGGAATCTGCATAACATAGGAGGTCTGCCAATTTTACCAAAACATATTCTGGATAGCGTGGAGGACTGGAAAGTATGGCAGCCGGCAAGAGAAAAGCATCCAGATAACCCTGAGCTCACCCAGCTGATAGGAACCGGACCTTTTGTGTTTTCTGAATATAGGGTCGGTGATTACGTTTATTTTAAACGCAATGATAATTATTGGAAACCAACGAAAGACAGCGATATAGAAAGGAAGTAACAATATGACGCGTTACATAGGCACAACCGTAAGAGGAATAAGGATGCCAATCGTCCGGAAAGGCGACGATTTAATCCGCATTATTACAGACAACCTTATTGAGGCTGCAAAAGCAACCCCGTTTGATTTTCGCAATGGCGACATAGTTGGGGTAACGGAGTCGTTTCTTGCAAGAAGCCAATCAAATTTCGTCTCCACAGATCAAATAGCGGAGGATATTTCAACCCTTGTTCCCAAAGGAGATATTGCGTTGGCATTTCCCATTCTTAGTCGCAACAGGTTTTTACTTTTGCTCAATGGAATAGTGAAAGGGATTTCTGGAAAGGTAAGAGTTTATTTGTCATACCCGGGTGACGAAGTTGCAACCTTATAATCGACCCGACAAATTATCTTGAGAACAAGCATAAACTGTCCGGTGAATGCTTCGACGAAGAGGAATGGGAGAATGTTTTCGGGCGCTATATTCATACTTTTACAGGAGTTGACTATGTGAAGCAATATAGGGAACTCGACGCTTCCAAAATTGAAATTTGGTTTACAAATAGTCCTTTTGACATTTTAAAACATGATGTAAACATAATAATAGCAAGTATCCATATGCGTTCTGTCCAGAAAATAATGTTGCTTAAAGCAGGCGCTTCATGGGTCTTGACATTGGATGAAATCTGTAACAAGCCTCGTGAAGACAGAGGATACAATGAAGAATACGGTCTTCTTGGCTCAAACCACTCAGGGAATGATACTGTAAAACTTTTCCCCCGGGATTGCAACAAGTTCGTATATGCGCTTCATGATGAGCTGTTCAGGGTAACAGGAAAAAATATCGAAGTTCTTGTCTACGGAGACGGGGCTTTTAAAGATCCTGTCTGCGGGATATGGGAGCTTGCCGATCCTGTAGTCTCTCCGGGATTTACCGAAGGGCTTAACGGGACGCCGCACGAAATTAAACTTAAGCTTGTTGCGGATAACGCTGAAGGGGATGCGCTGCACGCCGGAGAAATTGTTAAACAAGCAATAGCGGACAAACACGAAGGCGAAAACATCGACCGTGAACTGGCTTTAGGAACAACTCCACGTCGTTATCCAGATCTGGTGGGGTCGCTTTGCGACCTGACGTCCGGCTCAGGCGACAAAGGAACCCCCGTCGTCCATATTTCGGGATATTTTGACAATTATATAGACCAGTGAGACAGTTGACAGTTGACAGTAGACAGTTGACAGTAGACAGTAGACAGTAGACAGTTGACAGTAGACAGTAAAAGACAAGACAAAAGCAAAAGCAAAAGCAAAAGCAAATACAAAGGCAAAGACAAAACGGTCTCACACAGAGGCACAGAGGGCACAGAGAGAGAACAGAGGGCGTCAAAACCACAACCACCGCTATTTAGAACCGTAGGGGACGCACACAGGGCGTCCCGTCTGATAACCGGAACGCTCCGTTCACAGGCGCCGCCCCTTTTTCAAAGTGGGTGTCCCGAAGGGCTTAACTTGACCCACAGAAATAATCGCAACCTGAACTGGCATTCAGTTTTGCCGGTATCTGTTAAAACTGAAGCATCATATTACCATGAACCCATATTATTAAGAAGCAAAAAAGCTGCCTAATTATAGTTTCATTAAATAGATGACGATTTGTTATGATATATGCTTAACTGGCGACCGATAGACAA
>WRNQ01000170.1 GCA_009776565.1 Synergistaceae bacterium
TGCTGATAAGTGGGGTACGCGCAAATTACCTCTTCCCCAGGTTCTATCAGTGTGAACATGGCTATGAAGTTGGCGGCTGAACCGCCATTCATCACAATAACGTTCTCGCGTTCAACGGATTCGTACATCGAAGCAATTGCGCCTAGCAGTTCTTCGCTGCCCAGAATGTCTCCGTATGAAAGTCGCAGGTCCATCATCTGACGTGTAATCTCTTCGCGTCGTCCCGACATGTCCAGCAACGCCCCCGCTGACAATGAATCCACGCAGGTCTCGGCCAGATTTGCGACCACCTTTGTCTCCCATTTATTCATCCACTGTTCAACGCCAAATGGTTCGATATACATGTAATGTCCTCCTGTTGCCTAATATCATGTTTATTTGACATACTCCCACGACTAAAGTCATGGGATTCTAAGATCAACAAAGATTGCTTGCCGAAGCAAGTCTTACGTCTTCTCCTTTAAGAGTTGATGCCCCAACTCTTTCGATATTTATAGCTGCATTAACGTCCCTGTCGTGTTCTGTCCCACATTCTGGACATGTCCAAGCTCGCACTGAGAGTTCCAGTTTCGGCAGCACATAGGAACACGCCGAGCATTGTTTGCTTGATGGATAAAATCTGTTGATTCTTAATCCTTGACAGCCATTCTTATACTTTTGCCAGTCGAGAATTTTCAAAAACTGTGCATGTCCTAAATCTGAGATTTTTCGTCCCCAGAGACGTTGCATAGCTTTCACATTTAAGTCTTCTACGAAAATTGAAGCATATCGCCGCGCAATATCAAGCGATAATTTATAGTGAAAGTCCCTTCGTTGGTTGGCTATTCTGCGGTGCATCCTTGCCAGGTTGAGCCTCGCTTTCTCGCGATTCTTACTACCTCCTTTTTTTCGGCTGAGCTTTTGCGAGAGTTTTTTCAGTTTTCTGGAAGCTTGACGCAGAAAGAGCGGCGATTCAATCTTTTCTCTATCCGACGTTGTGAGAAAGGTTTTCAAACCAAAGTCGAGACCGACGCTTTTACCCGATCTTGCCTCAATAGGTTGAACCTCCTCTTCCGTGACGAAGTAGAGCCAATAGTCGCCCAAGGCATCCCGCTTGACCGTCAGGGTTTTTATCTTCCCCTTGACCTCGCGGGACTTGAAGAGTTTATATTTTCGTCCCATTATTGCTATTTCATTATCGCCAGAATATTTGTATCCAGTTTGCTTCAGAGTGAAAGAACGATATTTTCTCACCTTTTTAAAACACGGAGGGGACGTTCGGACTCCGCGTTTCAGGTTGTTAAAGAAAAGCTTGTAGGCTCTATCAATTCGTTGAGCGACATCTTGTATCGCCTGAGAGCCTAAATTATTCCAGAAGGCGTACCGTTTTGTCTTTTTTAGTTTCGTTATATGAAGCTGTATTTGGTAGACAGGAATCATTTTATTGAACATTCGATAATATCTTCGATGCAAAGCAATAAGATGATTGTAGATAAAACTTGCAATGTTTATCGTTTTATTAAGGCGCTTATTCTTTTTTGAATTATAAAGTTTGAAGACATAGGTTATCATTTATTTTTTTGCTCCTCAATATATTTTAACACCGTCTTTTCTGAAATATGACCGACAGATTCACAGTAGTATGAACGTGTCCAGAGAGAAGGCATTTTAAGGAGATGAGAAAATTCCTTTCTTAACATATTTGATGTATAACCTTTGAATTGCTGAACAATGTAGTGTGGAGCATTCGTTGGTTTTGTTTTAACAAAAACGTGAATATTGTCAGGCATAATCTCAAGCTTAATTATTTGAATATCAAGCTCTGTAGCTTTCTCGTATAAGAGTTCTTTGAGCCGGATTTCAACAGCGCTAACAAGTACCTTGCGCCTGTATTTCGGACACCAGATGAGGTGATAACCAATATTAAAAACAGAAGTATTTGAATGAGTCCAACGTTGATATGCCATAAATAAATATTAACATGAATATATATAATTGGCAATGAACAAAATACATAAACGAAAAGCCAAAACNAACGCCGCTCGTTGGCGGCGTTACGACTCTCATCCAACGGCTAAAGCCATTGGCTTTCCCGTCGTAATGTCGTAAAATGTTAGATATGTCACAAGGAAGCGATAATGCAATAG
This sequence comes from Synergistaceae bacterium, assembly GCA_009776565.1. The sequence continues at coordinate 2,127 of WRNQ01000170.1, forward strand.
AGTGAGACTTGCTTCATTGGGGGGTAATAGCGCTCATAGCCGAACTTATCCAGGGGCTTGGCCGCTCTTTACCACCGCCCCGAAGCATATAGAGGCGGGGGTATTAGAGCGGGTTAGCCATCGGATACAGTGTATCACGCCATATGACTATCGTCAGGATTTTCGTACAGAGCTAACGCTAAAGTGCTTATGAAATGCCAAAAAACCTTATCTTTTACCTGCGCTTTAAGATAAGTAAAAATATTAGACTTATCCAACCGTTTTTCAGTTTCTAACAATTCTTCTACAACTCCGCTGTTGTTTAGGATTTTTTGAAGCTGACCGTCTTCCCGGGAGAGAACAAGCATATCGGCGCCGATTTGGTTCTCTCCTTCTTTTCGTCCATGCAGGTTAAATACGTAATCGTCTTCCATCCCTACGGAAGTAACATTCACTTGTTTTAGCCGAGCTTCAGGAATCCGTGTAGTTTTTATAGCGATGACTCCCGTACCTAAATCAAAAATAACTTTATCAAAAAAACCTCCCATTTGAGGAGCGTTGAAAGTGACTGTGCGAATATTTGCGCCTAAAGGCTCGGGGGATTCTTTTTGAAAACGAGATGGAGTAAATTTGTTTTTATCGTTAAAAGCGTTAAGATATATCGCCGCAGCTAAGGTTCCTGCCAGAGCTCCTCCAAGCGAATGCCCAAGAAAGACAACGTTGCCCGGGGACAAAGCCGGAATACAGCGCATGGCTGTGTTATAGAAACTATAGGCTTTTTCAATCATGAAGGCAAAATTGTTAAGCAGTATACCTAAGTCCGCTGTCAGAAAATCGTCCCATATATCAACAGAACCGTCAAATGAGAGATAATAAGTTTTATTCTTCAGATATACGTTCCCTTCAACGGAATAATCCGATTTGTTAAAATATGCGCCTTTCCATTTACATTTTTTTAGAAATGCTTTTAACGGATCAAGGTTTTCTTTGAATTTGTCGCAAGAGCTTTTCAACTCTGTCGGAAATGACGCATAGGATCCTTCATACCAATAATTCTTATTTTTTATGTTTATTTCGTATTGCGCAAATAATCCCTTATATTCCTGTATTTTCCGATTCTCTTCCTCTTTTGGCATTATCTTCGAAGTACCATTATTCCAGTTGTTTTGCTTCTTAAGTAATCTTTGATAATCTTCATACGCCGCTTTTAATTTTGCTGTCCTCATATAAGAATCATCAACTACCTGCAGCAGTTCTTGCGCCTCTTTTTTATTAAGTGCCATATTTTTTCCTCCACATTGATGTAGAGAAATAGTTTATGCCATAATAATTGATAATGCAAGAAGGGGACGCAACCGCCCAGGACCGTCACACGCAGAATGCCGCCCCCTACGGTTCTATGGGGCGGTGGTTGTGATTGTAGCGCGGACGCCCCTCGCCCACCAACCCGAACGATTATAAATAGCGGTGATTGTGGTTACGGTGCACAAACCCCCGTCCCTTCGGGACACCCCCTTTGA
>WRNQ01000171.1 GCA_009776565.1 Synergistaceae bacterium
TTTCATAATTATCGCCGCCTGCTATCGTTTATTTAATTGAGCGCGGAGCCGCTCGATCTCTGCGGCTTGTTCCGCAAGTGCNGNATCCTTNTCCGCAAGTGCCGCNTCCTTGTCCGCAAGTGCCGCATCCTTGTCCGCAACAACGCCCTGCCATTTTTCGCGTTCAGCTTTTTCAGCCTTGCGCTCCGCGTTAAGCAAAGCCGACGCTTCATTGTGGCGGGCATCTGCCCGCAGACGTTCTAACTCGCGAAACTGGGGAGACACCACCACTTCGCGGTACGCCCCTATAGCTTGTGTCACGATAGGCACCTCCAATGCTTCAAGCTGTTTCAATTCTTCTTCCGTTTTCGCCCGGAACAGCGACAGCATAAGTTCCAATTCGTTTTTGATGTCAATGTCTTTCGGGAGTTTGCGCACTTCAAAAAACAGCATTTCCATCCTATCCGACAGCAATTCGTGCCGGTTCGCTTCGAGTGCCAAGAACTCCGAGCGGTACTCCGCGCAATCAAACATATGGAAATCTACGATGCTGATGATAATAACGCGGGGAAGGGACGAATACGGGCTTCCCGATTTAAGCGATGACGAGTACAGCCGCGCCCAATAATACAGGCTGCGCTCACGGTAATCTCCCTCGTCCTCTACTTGCACCTCCAAGTTCGCCCGTTGCCCATTGACGGCCATGTTTATATCGAGCTTACAAAACTTATCGCCGATTGCTTCTGGCGGTATGTCGGGATTTGTGATAGTGAACTCTGTGATTACGTCAACTGCTATTCCGAGAATCGCCGCAACAAGCCGTTTGAGCAAGTCGGGGTATCTCACAAACAACAATTTAAAGAGCGTATCGCAGGTGAATTTATATTTTAGCTCCGTCATCACACAACTCCCTTTATGTCTTGAGTATACCATACTACGGTTAGATTACAACGATATTATTTATTGTCCTCCCGCACAGCGCGGACTTCTTTTACAAGTTCTACCACATCAGCAACGTCCTTTAGACCAAGCCGTTCTGCCTCACCGTCAAACGCTTGGCGTACGTTTCCAAACGCAATTTGCGTACTATTCGCTTTATACTCTCTGACATACCGGAAATAAGTGTCCCGGTGGATACCAAGCTCGCGCATGAGCGCGAGGCTACCGATTTCTTTGTTGACTACTCGGGCATATTGCGCCGCAAAGTCCTCTTTTTGCATCTTACGCGGCCGACCGTACTTGTCCCAATCGCCCCGTGCTTTCATGGCTTCCCGGCCTTCGTCGCACCTTTTACGCTTGCGCTCAACTTCGTTTTCGGCGACCATGCTTACAATTTCAATGAGTATGTTGTTGACCGTGTCCATCAGCAGACGCACAAAATCATCTTGCAATCCAGAGTAGTCCATCGTCGTTGTTGGAATGTCGATGAACATAATACGTATTCCGTTATCGGAGAAGTGGCGGAGTTCATTAATGATTTCTTTCTTATTGCGTCCCAGGCGATCCAACTCCCAAAGGATAAGAGTGTCGCCCCATCGCAAAACATCTTCTTTTAGGACAACGTAGCGCGGGCGGTCAAATATTTTTCCGCTTATTTTATCTGTGTAAATTTTTTGCAGTTCGTAGCCGCGCTGCCGGCAGAAGTCCTCGATACCAGCAACGCCCCTGTCCAGGCGCTGCTCTTTTGTTGATGTCCGATGATAACCGTAATACATACTGCCCACCCCGTGTATAGTTGTATAATATAGTGTAATGGTATTACAATCTGCAATAATACACAATATATACTTTTAGCACCCGGCAGTCAACCCTATGGTCTCCAGGTGTGTAAATGTACACTTTTTACAATCATGCTACAGACATTGCTGCCGCCAGCGTTCTGCCGGCGCGTGAGAGCGCGCACAGCAAAAAGAGAACGTAAAGCACGCTATCCTTGCTTCCGTTCTCTTTTTGCCTGATTCCTACACGTTCGGGTGTGGGTTATCTATTTACGTTTCTCGTCGTCCAATCTATTTCGCTATCAGAGACAGTACAGGTTTCTTCCGACATTGCTTTACTAAAGGTAAGCGTCAAGTACACCGACACCTGTATATTAATGTGTAAAAATGAGATAATAACAAAAACGACTGTTAAAAATCTGCACCAATCATAATGCAATACGGGCTAACGCCCGCTACTCAACAGTCTGACAACTATTTCGGGGGCGTAATTAAGTGCCACTTCAAAAGCAAAAACCGATGGCGCAACTTTCGTTTACCACCGGTTTACGCAACCTAACGGTTCGAATAATAATTACACGTCAGGCGCCCCAGCCTTGCAGAAGTCGGGAGCCTGATCCGGCAGAAGTTTTCGTAGCATATCGCTATTATTAAGTATGTCCCAGTTAGGGGCGTTCTTAAAAATATATGCCAGATATTTATATGGATTCAAGCCATTTTCCTTAGCCGTTTCAATGATGCTGAACATAATTGCGCTACATTTTGCCCCTTTGGGCGTGTTGCAGAAAAGAAAGTTTTTGCGGTCTATGACGAACGATTTCACGGTCCGTTCTGAACGATTATTACTGATCTCAAGCCGCCCGTCCAGGAGGTATCGTTCAAGATATTTCCACTCTCTAATTGTATAAGCAACAGCCCGCCCGAAGCTGGACTTATTACCTGCGGACAGTGTCAGTAGCCAGGCATAAAACTCATCCAGTATGGGCCTTGCTAATTCAAGGCGTTTTTGATAGCGTTCTTCAGGGGTGCATTCCGCTAGACTTCGTTCTATCGCGAAAAGTTTGTCGCAGTACTGTTTTCCGCATAGGGCATTACTGCCTTCTCTGTCGGCGGGCGATAAGGCGTTCAGCGCATCACACCATTTACGACGAGCGTGCGCAAGGCATCCTACCACAATAATATTTTTATTAAGGCTATGGTAGGCCTGATAGCCGTCCGTATGAAGATATCCCGTATAGTCTTTCAGGAATTCTGCCGGCCTTATTGCTTTCCGGTCTGGATGATATTCGCAGATCACCGTTTGCGATGGTGAATCTCTGCCGGTTCGGTATAACCAAAGATAACTGTCGCTCGTGGCTTTTTTCCCAGGTTCCCTGAGCACCTTCAGGGTAGTTTCATCAGCAAACAGGTTATCATTTTCCTCAACCAACTGCTTTTTTAATGTGTTGTAGACGGGTTCCAGCCAGTCTTCAGTGCTTTTTATCAGCCAGTTGGACATCGTTTGCCTGGATAGCCGTATACCGTTTCTCTCGAAGTCTTTTTCCTGTCGGTATAATGGCGCGCCCATAACAAATTTCTGGGTCATAATTTGGGCAATAGCTTCCGGCGAGGCGAAACTGCCCTTTATTACTGGTTCGTTTGTCTGCGCTTTTATAACCGGGGCGCTAATGCCGTTTCTTTCGCAATTGCGGCAGCCGTAAGTATATCTTATGTGTTCTATGATTACTGCCTTTGCGGGGATCAACTTGAGTTCGTTACGCACTTCTTTGCCAAGCACATGCAGTTCTTTGCCGCACATAGGGCAGGCCTGTTCTTTTTCCGGGATGACATATTCTATCGTTTCTACTGGCAAGCCTTCGGGCAAACGATC